>JAYRLJ010000014.1:12990-22766 GCA_041905305.1 Hylemonella sp.
CCACCCAGTCGGCCAGGAAGGGCTCCGCTGTGGCCACCACCACCTCGCTCGGCGTGACCTGCACCGGCAGCACGCGGTGCCGCTCCGCATAGGCCGCGCTCATCACGTCGGCCACCTTGCCCACATCCACCTTGAGCGGATCGATGCGCAGGTAGTCCAGCCCGGCACGGCCGGCCAGCCACTGCGTCAGCGTCTCGATGTCCAGCGCCTTGCCGTCGGCGGCGCGGCGCATGGCCACGCTGGCCAGCCGCAGCAACGGGTGCTGCGCGCTCTCGGCGCGCGAACAACGTGCCACGGTGCGCCCGGCCTCCTCAGCCGAGATCACACCGTCGGCCTGCAGCCATTCAACCAGGCGGCGCCAGTCCACCGGCCCCTCATGCACGGTCTTGGCCAGGGAGATGGACTTGGGTGAGGCGCTCATGGTCTACAGGTCGACAAGAGGTTTGAAACCGCGCAGCCACTTGGGCGCCGGCAGGCCCCATTGAGTCTGGATGAAATCGGCCCGCGCAGCAAGCTCGGTGCGCTTCGGCCGGCTCGGCGTGGGCGGCGCCAACACCACGGTGTTGCCTTCGCGCGTCGCCTTGAAAGCCCAGATGGCCTCGCGGCCGAAGGCCTCGGCGATGCGGTCCACACTGCGGTTGAAGCTGGAGGAGCGGCCAAAGAGGTTGACCGTCATGCAGCCCTCGGGCGTGAGCAGACGGCGGCAATCGGCATAGAACTCAGCGCTGTCGAGCACCGGCGCGGCGGCCTCGTCGTCGTACAGATCGACCTGCAGCGCGTCGATGGTGCCCCACCACTTGGCGTCTTGGATTTCCTGCGCCGCGTCGGCCAGGATCACCTGCATCTTGATGCTGTCGGCCGGCAGCTTGAACCAGCCGCGGCAGGCATGCAACACCTGCGGATTGAGCTCGATGGCGGTGGTCTGCTTCAGGCGCAGCACCTTGGCACAGAACTTGGTGAGCGAACCGGCGCCCAGGCCCAGTTGCAGCGCCTGGCGCTGCGGCACCGTGGCCGGATCGACGAACAGCAGCCAGGCCATCATGCGCTGGATGTACTCATGCACCAGCTTGGTCGGGTCGCGGGTGTCCATGGAGCCCTGGATCCAGATCGTACCCAGATGCAGGTGGCGGATCGAGCCCTCGTCGGAGAACTGGACTTCGGGGAGGGGAATGGTCTTCTTGCTCAAGGTGGCTGGATTATCGCCGTCACCCTGCCCACGTCCCGTAACAAGGCGTCGCACCGCCGCGGCACAGCCCGATGCTCAGACCAGCCCCGCCCGCGCCATGGCCTCCCGCCACGCGGCCAGCTTGCGCTCAAAGCGCCAGCTGGCGTTGGCCGGGCTGGTCGACGGCAGCTTCACCAGTGGAAAGTGCGGCGCCCCCAGGCTCTGCCGTACCAGCTTCGCATGCTTGAAGCTCTCACCCCCGTTGTGCACGATCAGCTGTAGTTGCGGGCAATGCGCCTTCAGCGTCGCGAAGTCGTTCACCTCTGCATTGCGGATGGCGCTGTCCAGGCTGCCGTCGCGCTCGCAGCTGGCGTAGACGTCCCACAGGCCCAGGTCGTGCGCCAGCAGCCATTTGCTACGTTTTTCATAGCCATCTGCACCCATGGGCAGTGGACTGGAGGGCCAAATGGCTTGCAGAATTTTCCAGAACTGGTTCTGTGGATGGGCGTAGTATTGCTGCGCCTTGAGCGAAGCGATGCCGGGAAAGCTGCCCAGAATCAGCACCCGCGTGCGCGGCCCGACGATGGGCGGCAGGCCGTGCAAGCGCGTCATGACAACAGCGCAGCCAAGCGCGGCAGCGCAGCCAAGCGCGGCAGCGCGGCCACGGCATTGCGCTCGGTCGCCTGCGCCAGCGCTTCGGCCGTGAGGCCGCGCAGGGCCGCGAGTTCCAGCGCGATGCGCGGCAGCTCGCCCGGTTCGTTGCGGCCCTGCGCGTGGCCGTTGCTGCGCTCCTCCGCGGTCTTGTACAGCCAGTGCGGCGGCATGTCGGGCGCGTCGGTCTCCAGCACCAGGGCTTCCAGCGGCAATTCTGTCGCCAGCCGGCGCAGGTTCTGTGCCCGCTCGTAGGTGAGCGCGCCGCCGAAGCCCAGCGTGAGGCCGAGCGCGAGGAAGGCCTGCGCCTGCTGCAGGCTGCCGTTGAAGGCGTGGGCGATGCCGCGCCATGCATGGCCGCCATTTCCCACCGTCCGCAGCCCCTTGAGCAACATGTCAGCGGAACGGCGCACGTGCAGGATCACCGGCAGGCCATGCCGGCGTGCCAGCTTCAGTTGTTCCAGGTAGAAGAACTCCTGCCGCTCACGCAGCGGCGCCTCGCACAGCTCGGGCACGAAGTAGTCCAGCCCGATCTCACCCACCGCCACCAGGCGCGGGTCGTCGCGGTGCGCCGACAGCGCGGCATCGAGCCGCGCCAGGTCGCCATCGTCCGCCTGCGCCACGTACAGCGGGTGGATGCCCAGCGCGTAGCTGTCGCCAAACTGGTGCGCGAGTTGTCGCGCCCGCTCGAAATCACGCACCTGCACGGCCGGCAGCACACAGTGCGCCACACCGCCTGCATGCGCCCGCGCGCGCACGGCGGCCACATCGGCGACAAATTCCGGCGCATCCAGGTGGCAGTGGGTATCGATCCAGCGCAGCATGCCACGATGATGCCAGCACCGCGGCCGGGGTCCCCGGGCTGGCGCGGATGCAAGAAACGGCGAAGCGTGCTACCGTGGCACGGTCTCGCGGCGGCTTCGCTGCCGACCGGTGTTCGTCTCGGCCCTTCATGCACGCACAGCAGGTGTTCAGGATGCGCAGGAACGTTTTCTACAGCCGCTCGCCCCGCACCGCGGACCCGGTCCCACCGGAGACGACGGCCGCTGCGCCCGCGGCCAGCACGCCTGTACCGAAACCATGGCGCCTTACTTGGCACCGCCTGGCCCTGCCACTCACCCTGGTCTTGCTGCTCTTGGTGGCCATCGCCTGGTGGCCCGGCCAGCCGCAGCGCCGCCTTACGCAGAAGGACATCGACGCCGCGGTGCTGAAGACGTTGGAAACCGCCGCGCTGCCCTCGCGTGCCCGGCGCGCGCAGGAAAAGATTGCCCCCTCGGTGGTACGGGTGGCCGGCTTCGTGACCGACAAGGATGGCAAGGAAGTCGAGCACGGCCTGGGCAGCGGCGTGGTGATCGTCGAGAGCGGTCTCATCCTGACCAACCTGCATGTGGTGGCCGGCGCCCAGCGCATCGAGCTCACCTTTCATGACGGCACCGAGTCGGCCGCCATCATGACCGGCGCGCAGCCGCACAACGACCTGGCCGTGCTGCAGGCGCTCAAGCTGCCGGACGACCTGCAACCCGCCACGCTGCGCTCCACCGCCGACCTGGCGCCCGGCGACGAAGTGGTGGCGGTGGGCTTTCCCTTCGGCATCGGCCCGTCGACCTCGGCCGGCGTGGTGTCGGGCCTGGGGCGCACCTTCCGCTCGCCCGACAGCAAGCAGGCCATCGTCAACCTGATCCAGTACGACGCGGCCACCAACCCCGGCAACTCGGGCGGGCCGCTGGTCACGATGGACGGCGAAGTGGTGGGCATCGTCACCGCCATCCTCAACCCCTCGGAGCAGCGCACCTTCATCGGCATCGGCTTTGCCGTGCCGATCGAAAACGCTGCCAGCGCCATCGGCATGCCGCCCTTCTGAAAGGACACCCATGCAAGCACCCGCCGCCCCCCTGTCCGCCGCCGACACCGCGCGCCTGATGGAACAGATCCTGTACGAGGTCAAACGCATCGTCGTCGGGCAGGACCGCTTTCTGGAACGCGTCATGGTGGCGCTGCTGGCGCAGGGCCACCTGCTGGTCGAAGGCGTACCGGGCCTGGCCAAGACGCTCACCGTCAAGACGCTGGCGCAGGCGGTGCAGGGCCAGTTCAAGCGCATCCAGTTCACGCCCGACCTGGTGCCGGCCGACCTGGTCGGCACGCGCATCTACAACCAGAAAAGCGGCGACTTCAGCACGGCGCTGGGGCCCGTGTTCGCCAACCTGCTGCTGGCCGACGAGATCAACCGCGCGCCGGCCAAGGTGCAGAGCGCGCTGCTGGAGGTGATGCAGGAGCGCCAGGTCACGATTGCCGGCACCAGCTACCGCGTGCCCGAGCCCTTTGTGGTGATGGCGACGCAGAACCCGATCGAGACCGAAGGCACCTACCCGCTGCCCGAGGCGCAGGTGGACCGCTTCATGTTCAAGGTGCTGGTGGACTACCCGAGCGAGGAGGAGGAGTTCGTCATCGTGCAGCGCGTCACCGGCCCGGCCGAGGCGGTGACCGCGGTGGCCGACACCACGCAGCTGGCCGCGCTGCAGCAGACCTGCCGCGCGGTCTATGTGGACCCGGCGCTGGTGCAGTACGCCGTCAAGCTGGTGGCAGCCACACGCGAGCCGGCACGCGCGGGCCTGAAGGACATGGCCCGCCACCTGAGCTACGGCGCCAGCCCGCGCGCCACCATCAGCCTGGTGGAAGGCG
Source organism: Hylemonella sp. (assembly GCA_041905305.1). GTDB lineage: Bacteria > Pseudomonadota > Gammaproteobacteria > Burkholderiales > Burkholderiaceae_C > Hylemonella. The sequence continues at coordinate 17,486 of JAYRLJ010000014.1, forward strand.
CGCGCGCCCTGGCGCTGCTGCGCGGGCGCAGCTACGCCCTGCCCGAAGACCTGAGCGACCTCGCGCCCGACGTGCTGCGCCACCGGCTGGTACTGTCCTACGAAGCCATGGCCGAAGGGCTGGATGCCGATGCGCTGATTGCCCGGCTGATGGCCCGCATCGCCGCGCCCACCAAGGTGCTCGAGCATGAACAAGCCGCCTGAGCGCACCGATCTGCTGCTGCGCCGGCTAGAGTGGACGGTGCTGCGCCGGCTCGACGGCCTGCTACAGGGCGACTACCGCACCGTGCTGCGCGGCAGCGGGCTGGACCTGGCCGACCTGCGCGAGTACCAGCACCACGACGACGTGCGCCACATCGACTGGAACGTCACCGCCCGGCTGCAGACGCCGCATGTGCGCGTCTACACCGAAGACCGCGAGATGAGCGCCTGGTTCCTGCTCGACCTCAGCCCCTCGATCGACTTCGGCTCGGGCGCGCAGGCCAAGCGCGACCTGCTGCAGGGCTTCGTCGCGGTGCTGGCGCGCCTGCTCACGCGCCACGGCAACCGCGTCGGCGCCGTGCTCTACCACCGCGGCGTGCAGGCGGTGCTGCCGCCGCGCGCCGGCCGCAGCCAGGTGCTGCGCCTGCTGCACGCGTTGCAGACTCCCACCAATGCAGACAGCACGCCCCCCGGCGTCACCCGGCTGCACGAGCTGCTGCAGGCGGCCAACGGGCTGATGCGCCGGCGCGCCAGCGTCTTCGTGCTGTCGGACTTCATCAGCGAACCCGGTTGGGAGCAGCCGCTGGCCCAGCTGGCGCAACGCCACGAGGTGTTGGCCGTGCGCCTGTGGGACCCGCTGGAAAACGAGCTGCCGCCGCTGGGCCTGCTGCCGTTGCAAGACGCCGAAACCGGCGAGCTGCTGTGGGTGGACAGCGACGACCCGGCTTTCCGCGCCCGGCTGGCGCAACTGGCTGCGCGGCGCGAGGCCGCCTTGCGGCAGACGCTGGCACGCGCCGGCGTGGACGCGCTGGAACTGTGCACCGGCGACGACCTGCTGCAAGCCCTGCTGCGCTTTGTCGAACTGCGCCGCCAGCGCAGCCGCAACCACGCCGGCAGCGCGTCACAACGCCGTGCGCCAGCCCACCTGCGGCTGGTCACCCCCACGATGGAGGCTGCCGCATGAACTTCCTCTGGCCCCACATGCTGTGGCTGCTGGCCACGCTGCCGCTGCTGGTGGCGTTGTACCTGTGGCTGCTGGCGCGCAAGAAGAAGCTGGCGCTGCGCTATGCCAGCCTGGGGCTGATCAAGCAGGCGCAAGGCTGCGCCTCCTGGCGCCGGCACCTGCCACCCGCGCTGCTGCTGCTGGCCCTGGCCGCGCTGTTGCTGGCGGCGGCGCGGCCGCTGGCGGTGATTGCGCTGCCCTCGCAGCAGGAGACCATCATCCTGGCCATGGACGTCTCGGGCAGCATGCGCGCCACCGACGTCGAGCCCAACCGCCTGGTGGCGGCGCAGAACGCGGCCAAGGCCTTCCTGACCGAACTGCCGCGCCAGGTGAAGGTGGGCATCGTGGCCTTCGCCGGCTCGGCCCAGGTGGCGCAGATTCCGACCGTGAACCGCGAAGACCTGGTGTCGGCCATCGACCGCTTCCAGCTGCAGCGCGGCACCGCCATCGGCAACGGCATCGTGCTCTCGCTGGCCACGCTGTTCCCCGACGCCGGCATCGACATCGGCAACCTGACCTACGGTCGTGAGCGCCAGCGCGGCACCGCCATCGACCAGGCGCCACGCGATGCGGCCAAGGAGTTCGTGCCCGTGGCCCCCGGCTCCTACGGCTCGGCCGCCATCATCCTGCTCACCGACGGCCAACGCACCACCGGCATCGACTCACTGGAAGCCGCCAAGATGGCGGCCGACCGCGGCGTGCGGGTCTACACGGTGGGCGTGGGCACGGTGGATGGTGAAACGATAGGCTTCGAAGGCTGGTCCATGCGCGTGCGGCTGGACGAAGAAACCCTCAAGGCCATCGCCCTGCGCACCGGCGCCGAGTACTTCTACGCCGGCACCGCCGCCGACCTGAAGAAGGTTTATGAGACGCTCAGCTCGCGCCTGACGGTGGAGAAGAAGGAGACCGAGGTGTCGGCCCTGCTGGCCCTGGTTGCGGCCGCCCTGCTGCTGACCTCGGCAGCGCTGTCGCTGCTCTGGTTCAATCGGCTGGTCTAGACCAGGTGACCCTGTACCAAGCGCCCCTGCTCAAGCCGCAAGGTTCGCTGGCAGCGCGCCGCCAACGCCTCGTCATGCGTCACCAGCACAAAGGCCGTGCCCTGCTCGCGTGCCAGCTTGAGCATGAGTTCAAACACGCCGTCGGCGGTGCTGCGGTCCAGGTTGCCGGTGGGCTCGTCGGCCAGCACGCAGGCGGGTTGCGTCACCAGCGCGCGGGCAATCGCCACGCGCTGACGCTCACCGCCTGAAAGTTCCGCCGGGCGGTGCTGCACACGCTCCGCCAACCCCACCGCGGCCAGCATGCGCTGTGCCGTGGCGCGGGCGGCCGCGCGGTCCATGCGGCGGATCCACAGCGGCATGGCCACGTTGTCCAGCGCACTGAACTCAGGCAGCAGGTGGTGGAACTGGTAGACAAAGCCGAGGTGCCGGTTGCGCAACTCGCCCTGCGCCGCCGGCGACAGGGCGGACATGGCCTGCCCCATCAGCTGTACCGCACCGGCACTGGGCGCGTCGAGCCCGCCCAGCAGGTGCAGCAGCGTGCTCTTGCCGGAGCCGGAGGCGCCGACGATGGCCAGCGTCTCGCCGCGCTGCACCTGCAGGTCCACGCCCTGCAGCACCGAGACGTCGAGCCGGCCTTCGGTGAAGCGCTTGCCCAGGCCCTGGGCCTGCAATACCACGTTGTTCATTGCTTCACTCATAACGAAGGGCTTCCGCCGGATTGACGCGGCTGGCGCGCCAGCTCGGATACAGCGTGGCGGCGAAGGCCAGCACCAGCGAGATGAGGGCAATCGGAACGATGTCGCTGCGCTGCGGGTCGCTCGGCATGCGGCTGATGAGGTAGATGTCGCGCGGCAGGAAGCTGGCGCCCAGCAGGCGCTCCAGGGCCGGCACGATGACGTCGATGTTGAAGGCCACACCCAGCCCCAGCAGCAGGCCGGCCAGGGTGCCGATGACACCCACCATGGCGCCCTGCACGACGAAGACGCCCATGATGCTCTTCGGGCTCGCGCCCAGCGTGCGCAGGATGGCAATGTCGGCACGCTTGTCGGTCACTGTCATCACCAGCGTGCTCACCAGGTTGAAGGCCGCCACTGCCACGATGAGGGTGAGGATGATGAACATCATGCGTTTTTCAAGCTGCACGGCGGCGAACCAGGTGCGGTTCTGGCGCGTCCAGTCGCGGATCAGCAGATCACCCGTCAGCGAGCGCGCCAGCTGGCCCGCCACCTCGCGCGCCTGGTGCAGGTCTTTGATCTTGAGGCGGATGCCGGTGGGCCCCTCCAGGCGGAAAATCCGGGCCGCGTCGTCCACATGCAGCATCACCAGCCCGGCGTCGTATTCGTAGTGGCCGGAGTCGAAGGTGCCCACCACCGTCATCTGTTTCAGGCGCGGCACCACGCCGGCCGGCGTCACCTGGCCGCTGGGCGCCACCAGTGTGACCTTGTCGCCCTCACGCACACCCATGGCACGCGCCAGGTCGACGCCGAGCACGATGCCGAACTCGCCCGGCACCAGTTTGCTCAGCGTGCTGCCCTTGAGCGCAGCGGCCAGGTCCGTCACCTCGCCCTCCAACGCCGGGTCGATGCCGCGCACGATGGTGCCCTTCATGTCCTCGCCGCGCGCCAGCAGCGCCTGGGTGCCGATGAAGGGCGCGGCGCCCACCACCTCCGGGTTGGCGCGCGCCTCGGCCAGCGTGCGCGCCACGTCCGGCAGCGCGGCGCCATAGGGGGCGAAGATCTCGATGTGCGACACCACGCCCAGCATGCGGTCGCGCACCTCCTTCTGGAAGCCGTTCATCACGCTCAGCACGATGATCAGCGCCGCCACGCCCAGGGCGATGCCCAGCATGGACACGCCCGAGATGAAGGAGATGAAGCCGTTGCGCCGCGTGGCCCGGCCGGCGCGCGTGTAGCGCCAGCCCAGAATGAGTTCGTAAGGGATTTGCATAGAGGGTCCGTTGCCCCCGATTATTCGCGATCCGGCGCCCGCGCCGGTGACACCGCGCATTTGCCCGGACAATAGCGCCATGCATCTTGTGATCCCGTTTGCCGCCAGCGACGACCCGGCCAGCCGCGAGGTCTGGCGCGGCCTGCAGCTGCCGCAGCTGCAGCAACTGCTGCACCGACTGCGCCCGCTGCCTCGGGCCAGCGCCTCGGCCATGGCACCCGCCCTGCCGCACGAGCAGGTGCAGGCGGCCGAACTCGGCTTGGACCCACTGGCACCCGCCTGGGCCGCACTGCGGGCGCAACAACTGGGCCTGCCCCGCGCACAGGAGGACGCCTGGGCCTTTGTCACGCCCTGCCACTGGCAGGTCGGGCAGGCGCAGGTGACCCTGCTGGCGCCGGAGGAACTGGCGCTGGCGGAGGACGAATCGCGCGCGCTGCTGTCGGCCATGCAGCCCTTCTTTGCCGAGGATGGCATCACCCTGCTGTACGACACGCCGACGCACTGGCTGGCGCGTGGCGAGGTGTTTCGCGGCCTGGCCAGCGCCGCGCCGGAGCGCGCCATCGGACGCGACGTGGCGCCCTGGCTGCCGGCCGCGCCGCTGCTGCGCCGGCTGCAGAACGAGATGCAGATGCTGCTCTACACCCATGCGGTCAACGACGCCCGCAGCACGCGACGCGCGCTGGCGGTGAACTCCTTCTGGCTCAGCGGCAGCGGCGCCTTGCCCGCGACCCTGGCCACACCGTCACGCCCGCTGGTGCTAGCGCCGGGCCTGCAGATGGCCGCGCTGCGCGGCGACTGGGCCGCCTGGGGTCGCGCCTGGGAGACACTGGACGCGAACGAGATCGCTGCCTTGCGCGCCGCGCTGGACGCCGGCACACCCGATGTGCAACTGACGCTGTGCAGCGAACACCGTAGCCTCAGCTACACCCCGGCACGGCCCGGGCTGCGCCAGCGGATTGCGAACCTTTTTGGCACTTCTCCCCTATCCGGATTGCCTGACAAGCTATGAAAATAGTAGCAAGAGACATCCCGCCGCGTGCCGTCTGGACGCTGGAACAAGCCGGCGTGCACCCGCTGCTGGCGCGTCTGTACGCCGCGCGCGGCGTGGCCGCTAAGGACGAACTGGACGACGG
>JAYRLJ010000334.1:0-3568 GCA_041905305.1 Hylemonella sp.
AAAAGCCGGAGCTCTATCCTTATGCCGTCTCCGGCCGCTTCTCGCTGGCGATGCTGTAAGAGCTTATGGCCACCGCGGCCATCATCGGCCGTAGCTGAAGCGGCAGTCCGGTCGTGCCGGTTCCGCTGCTGCTGGGCTGTGATTTCTCCAGCAGCCCGTCGCGTCGCAAACCGATTGTGCTGGCGGTAGGCACCTTGCACGACGGGCGTGTGCAGCTGTCCAAACTGGAGCATCTGAGCTCGCTTGATGCCTTTGCCGACTGGCTGCGCCAGCCAGGCGACTGGCTCGGGGCCTTTGACTTTCCCTTCGGTCTGCCGCGTGAACTGGTGCAGCACCTCGGCTGGCCACAGGATTGGCTGTCTTGCATGCGCCATTACGCGGCGCTGAGCCGCGACGAGATCCGTGCGCAGTTCGCGGCCTTCTGTGCCGCCCGCCCGGTGGGCGGCAAGTTCGCTCACCGCGCTACCGACCTTCCGGCCGGTTCCAGTCCGTCGATGAAATGGGTCAATCCGCCGGTGGCTTTCATGCTGCATGCGGGCGTTCCACCGCTGTTGGCGGCCGGCGTGCATCTACCTGGGCTGTATGCCGGCGCTCCGCAGGACGTGAACGCAGCCGGACAGCCGCGCCGCGTGGCGCTCGAAGGCTACCCGGGCCTGCTGGCGCGCGAGGTGCTTGGGACGCGCAGCTACAAGAGCGATGAGCGCGCCAAGCAGACGACCGAGCGCCTGATCGCGCGCAAGGATCTGCTGACAGCGCTGGAGCATGGGCAGACGCGTCTGGGCTTGCGGCTGAAACTCACCCATGCGCAGCGCGACGCGCTGGTGGATGACGCCCGGGGCGATGCGCTCGATGCGGTGCTGTGCCTGCTGCAAGCCGCCTGGGCCCAGCAGCAGGGCGGGCCGCGCTATGGGCTGCCGGCCAGCATGGACCCGCTGGAGGGCTGGATCGTCAGCGCCTGAGGCTGGCGCCGGGACGCGGTGGTGCTCAGGCGTCCTTGGGCAGGACGGTTTCTTCCAGCTTGATGGCCAGTTGCGAGATGGCCAGCCCGGCCGGGCAGCCCGGTGTGTTCTGCATCAGCAGCTGGCGGCGCATGATGGCCTGACGCACCTGCGGGTCTTCCGGGATATCGCCCATGTGGATCAGGCGCACCGGCCGGCCCGGCTCGGCCGTGACGAAGCGGTCCAGCACCTGTTGCAGTTGCACCGTGATGGCACGGCCGTCGCCCAAGCGGGCGGTCTGGTTGATGATCATGCGGATGTTCTGGCGCTTCTGCTGCCCCACCAGCACCTTGATGGTGGCGTAGGCGTCGGTCAGCGAGGTCGGCTCCGGCGTGGCCACCAGCAGTACTTCGGAGGCCTGCGCGACGGCGAACAGCACCACATCGGAGATGCCGGCGCCGGTGTCGAGCAGCAGCACGTCGAACTTGGAGGCCAGGGTCTCGATGATGCGCAGGAAGTCGTCCCGCACTTCAGCCGTCAGGCGCGAGTACTCGACCATGCCCGAGCCGGCCAGCAGCACGGAGAAGCCGCCGGGTGCCTTGACGATGGCCTCTTCCAGCTTGGCCTTGCCGGTGAAAACATCGTGCAGCGTGACCTTGGAGTAGAGGTTGAGCACCACGTCCAGGTTAGCGAGACCGAGGTCGGCATCGATCACCAGCACGCGATGGCCGCGCTTGGCCAGGGCGGCCGCCAGGTTGGCCGAGACGAACGTCTTGCCCACGCCGCCTTTGCCGCTGGTCACGGCCAGCACCTTGCCACGCGGTGTGGCGGGCGACGGCGGGGGCGTAGGTTTGTCCTGCGGAGGATTGAGCACGTCACTCATGGGTTGACCTTCTGCATGGCACTGTCGGGGTCGGTGCCGGGAACACTGTCACTCCATTCCGACTCGCCCATGGACATGGGGCCGAACAGGAGACTCTTCTCTTCTGCACTGACAGAAATGACTTGTTGATGATCGATGTAGACACGGTTGCGACCTTGCGCCTTGGCCTGGTAGAGCTGCGTGTCGGCCCGCTCGACCCACTGCTCGGTGGTGCCGCGGGTCTGGCCGGTCTGGGCGAGGGCAAAGGCGCCGCCGATGCTGAGCGTGATCTGCAGCCGCACATTGGGTGCAACTTCGATCGACAGCGCCGCCACGGCCTGCCGGATGCGTTCGGCCACTGCCTCGCCGTAGTTGAGCTGGCAATCCGGCAGCACAATGGCGAACTCTTCGCCGCCGTAGCGTGCCACCGTGTCCTGCGGGCGCACACAATTGGCCAGGCAGCGTCCGACGGCTTGCAGCACGCGGTCGCCGGCCAAGTGGCCATGTGTGTCATTGATGGACTTGAAACGGTCGATGTCGAGCATCAGCAGCAGAGCCGGATTGCCCGAGCGGATCACGACTTCAATCTCGCGTGCCAGCGCCGCGCGGAAGTGACGCCGGTTGGCGAGTCCGGTGAGCGGATCGGTCTGCGACAGTTCGCACAGGCCGTCGATCACGCGTTGCAGGTAGGCGACCGGCTCGGACTCCGGCGCCGGCAGGTCGGTGGTGCCACCGTGCTCCAGCAACGCACGTGCGTCATCCAGACGCAGGTCGCGCAGGTTAATGGGGCTGGGGCTGGCGGAAGTCACGGCGCGCATCGAGAATGAACTCGGAAAAGTCTAACAGGTTTGCCTCGTGGCAAAGCAGGAAAAACGGCCGGATCGCCCCATTTGACGGGGTTTTCACCGAGGTGTGCTGGATGGGAATGCAAGTGAACAGGTACAGGTGGTATCGCTGGATGGAGATGGGTGTGCTGGCACTGGCCTGTCTGGGAAGCAGCGCGGCGACGGGACAGACCGCGGGGCGCGCTCAACCCTGGCAGGGCCGCGTCACGCACGTCACGGATGGCGATACCCTGCGGGTGCAGCCCGAGCGCGGTGGCCCGGCGCGCACGATCCGGCTCGATGGCATTGATGCGCCGGAGATCTGTCAGTCCCATGGCCAGATGGCACGCGACCGGTTGGCCGAGCGCGTGGAAGGCCGGCAGGTGCGGGTGCTGCCGCGCCGCACGGATGACTACGGCCGGCTGCTGGCACGGGTCGAGGTACACGGCTAGGACGTCGGGCGTCAGATGGTGCGCGAGGGACACGCCTGGTCTTACCGCTATCGCACGCAGGCCGGGCCTTATGCGGCGGTCGAGGCGCGGGCCCGGGCGCAGCGGCTGGGCCTGTGGCAAGGCCATGCTGAACGGCCGCGTGCGTTTCGCCAACGACATGGCCCTTGCCACTGACGGGCCCGGATGGTGGTTCAGACTGGCGTCTGGCCGCAGACCGGGCAGGTCGGATTGCGGGGCAGGCGAACCTCGCTCCATTCCATGTGCCGGCCGTCGAGCATCAGCAGCCGGCCCGCCAGCGAGCGACCGGTGCCAGCGAGCAACTTGAGGGCTTCGGCCGCCTGCAGGGTGCCGATGATGCCCACCAAGGGCGCGAAGACGCCCAGCGTGGCACAGCGCGTCTCTTCGAAGTCGTCGGTGGGCGGGAAGACACAGGCGTAGCAGGGCGTGTCCGTCTGCCGCGGATCGTAGACCGTCATCTGCCCGTCGAAGCGA
>JAYRLJ010000335.1:0-3545 GCA_041905305.1 Hylemonella sp.
AGACGGCTTCCAGCTCGATGCCTTCCATGCCCTGGTCGATCTTGATCGGTGCGTTCATGCCGCCACCGCGCCAGTCTTCCATCTTGCGGGTGAGCTTGGGCAGGGTCACTTCGGAGACCTGCCCGATGTAGCTGCTGCCATCGTTGAACAGGTTCAGGTTCTTCAGTTTGCGGGGCATTGCCATGGCGAAATCCTCAGGTCAGGGGCGCGTCAGCCGTTCACGCGGGCGGCGAAATCGGCCAGGTAGCGGTCGGTGATGCGCTGGCGCAATTGCAGGTTTTCCAGCGGCGGCACCGGGGTGAAGTCGTAGTCGATGTAGAGCTTGCCGGCGGCCAGGGTGGTGCTGGTGTTCACGCTGTCGTCGTACCAGGCGCTGCCGTCGATGATGTAGCCCAGCGCCTTCAACTCGCGGAACTTGGCGTTGATGCTTTCCACGATGTCGCGGATCAGCGACGGGTGCATGGGCTTGTCGATCGCCCACAGCATGGCGTCGGCAATGCTGTCGGCCAGCACTTGCGCGGTGCGGGTGGCCGATTCGAAGGCAAACAGCGGGTCATCGCTGCAGGTGCGGCTGCCCCAGAAGCGGAAGCCGGTGGCCTTCACCAGGGTGGTGACGGCGGCGGCGTTCAGCACGCCGGCATCGGTGCTGGGGTCTTGCAGATCCCAATACACGTCCTTGCTGAGGCCGGTGACGCCGTTGACGGCGATGTTGGAGAGGGTTTTGTGCCAGCCGGTGTCTTCGTCGATCTTGGCACGCAGCCCCAACGCGCGGGCAACTGCGAAGGCGGCATCGCTGGTGCTGGTGGTGGTGTTCCAGGCCACGAAATCCGGCCAGATCAGCATCAGCTCGCGGGCGCCGAAGTTGTCGCGGTAGAGCACGGTTTCGGCCACATCGTCGCAGGCGTCGGCGTAGGCGTAGGCCATGGCGCGCAGCTTCTGCGCCACCGTCACCAGGGCGGTGGTGACGGCTTGGGTATCGAGGCCGGGCGCGCCGAGGATGCGCGGCTTCACGCCCAGCTGCGTCTGCGCCACCAGCAATGCCTGCATGCCGGTGTAGACGCTGCCGGTGACGCTGCCGATCACGTTGCTGGCGGTGCCTGCGGCGTCCGCGCCTTCGGCCACGCGCACCACCACCACCAGCGGATCGCACTGGTCGACGATGGCTTGCAGGCTCTTGGCCAGGGTGCCGTTGGTGCCGGCCTTGCCGATGGCGGTGCGCACATCGGTGAGCAGCACAGGCTTGTCGAGCGGGAAGGCGGTGGCGTCGGCGTCGCTGGAGGTGCAAACCATGCCGATGACCGCGGTGGCCACGGTGCGGATGGTGCGGCTGCCGGTGTTGATTTCGAGAACGCGTACGCCGTGGTGGTAGTCGGTGGGCATGGTGGTTTCCTTCGCTCAGTGGCTGCGGACGTGCAGGGGGACGGTGAGACGGGTGTAATCGCTGGCGCGGGTGGCTTCGGTCAGCACGCAATCCAGTTCGAGGGTGAAGCGACCGGGCGCATCGCCCTGGAATAGCTGGATGCGCAGCAGGCGGATGCGCGGCTCCCAGCGCATCAGCGCCAGCGCGGTGGCGCCGTACAGGCGCAGGCGGGTGGCTTCGTTGAAGGGCTGGTCGATGAGCTCGGGCAGCAGGCTGCCGTAGTCACGCCGCATGACACGGCTGCCCAGCGGCGTGGTCAAGATGTCGCCGATGGATTGCCCGAGGTGGGCGTTGCCGGCGAGCTGGCGACCGTTGCTGGCATCGATGCCGATCATTGCGGCGCACCCGTGTTGCTGCTGCCGGATTCCACCTCGCCGTGGGTGTGGTGTTTCAGGCTGATGCCGCCGCCGATGCAATCCTCGCTGGCGGTGAGCGTGCCGTTGACCTGCACATCCCCGTTGAACGTGGAGGTGGTGGCATTCACGGTGACGCCATCGCTGGCGTTGACCGTCACCCCGCCGCTGGCGGTGAGGGTGGCGGTGCCGCCGTCGATGAGGGTGACATCGAGCGCGTGCGCGGCATCGTCATAGCGGATTTCGGTGCCGTCGGGGAAACGCACCAGGTGGTGGTGTTCGTCGTTGTCGGGCGCGGGCAGGGCATCGGAGTAAATGCCGCGCTGGAACACCGCGCCGCTGGTATCGCCGTCCGGGCACAGCACCAGGCCTTGCTCGCCCACGCTGGGGGCCGACCACTCGATGGTGTTGCCCACGCGCGGCACCAGCCAGGGAATCCAGTCGGTGGTCAGCTCACCCGTTCGCACGCGGCACCGCGCAGCCCCAAAATCCACCTCGGCAATGCTGCCGAGGCGGATCAGGTTGCCTTTCTGGCGGCGTTGTTCGGCGGCTTCAGGGCGCATGCCGATAGCATTGGGGGTGGTGGTGCGGAGTGCAGCAGGGGCAGGGTGTTACAGCGCGCGGTACATTGCCGGCGGTCACGAAATATTCGCGCTGACAGTCAAATGAAGCTGAGAAGTCTGGTATGCGCTCGCCCCGACCGGGCGTATGCGGACATCGTAAGTGCCGGTGATGGCCGTTGGGACGCCGCTGGTTTCGCTCAAGTACCCGCAGCTGACTTCGATCAATCGATCCATAGTGATTGGCATCCAGCCTGTTGATGCTGTGTAATTTGAAGCATCGGCACCGCCGGATGGAGTCATGTCGGCGATGAACTGCACTTCGTATTCGTCGCCAAGGTCGGCAGCAGGAGCGCTCGCCCAACTCCCACTCAACGGCCCGCCTGATGTGTGTGATGCAGTTCCTACCGCATCCAGGACAATAGCCCAAGTGCCGTCCCGTTTGACGGTGAGTTTCAAGTAACCAGAGGCGTCTGAGGCATCAATGCCGCTTGCGACGTAGTTACTACCGAACCCCATTGCGATCGCCAGACTATATGCAGCACTCCCCTTCGCTGCCCACAGCGTGTTGCAGTCCGCGCCGCCTGCGATCTTCATGCCGGTAGCCGCTGCTGCGGCTCCGTAGGTGAGCGGTGCATAGCGCTGGTTGAGGTCGATTCCCGCTGCGGTGTAGCCGGTGGCAGCGGGCTTGGTGCCTTCCACATACGGGTCGAACACGTCATCGAGGTCGGCGCCGCCAGTCGTGAAGCCGCTGGGCATGTCAGCCTCCGCGCTGCGTCAGGATCAGGTGCACGGCCAACTTGCCGTAGTCCACACGCTGGTAGCCGTCTTCGCCGGTGTACACGCAGGACGGGAACACGGCGGCGACTTCGTCGGCCAGCACGCCGGAATCGGTTTGGCCTTCCCGCCCGCTGAGCTCGTTCCAGCACCATTCGTACAGTTGGATGGCATCGAGACGACTGGCGTCGATGCACAGTGGCCGGATGGCGTTTTTCAGGCGTCGGTCGGATGACACCGCAAACCCGGTGGCGGTTTGCACGCCGGTGAAGGTGTTGGCGGTGGTGCCCACCTTGGGGTTGAGGGTGATGTCGTTGGCGGTGCTGCTGATAGTGGCGTTGGCACCCACATTGAGGGACTTGAAGCGCAAGTCCACGCCGACCTTCGCGCCGTACACGCCTTCGCCGCTGCCGAGGTTGCTGGCCGTATTGGCTT
>JAYRLJ010000015.1:0-22169 GCA_041905305.1 Hylemonella sp.
GATGAGCACGCCCTGGTTGTAGCGCGTGCCGCGGATCAGGAAGTTGTCTGCCGGCCATTCGCCGCGCTCGTTCTGGCCCCAGGCCTCGCGCAGCCAGTCGCGGTTGGACTCGAAGCCGCCGGCCGCCAGCACGCAGGCGCGTGCCTCGATGCGCTCGCCTTTCACGTAGGCAGCCTTGAACTGCCCGTTCTCGATGTCCAGCCGGTCCACCGGCGCCTCGTAACGGATCTGCACACCCAGCCGCTCGGCGCTGCGGTAGTAGGCGTTGACCAGCGCCTTGCCGCCGCCCATGAAGAAGGCATTGGTGCGCGCCACGTGCAGCGCACCGGATAGCGGCGGCTGGAAGCGTACGCCGTGCCGGCGCATCCAGTCGCGGCAGTTGCTGGAAGCCCGGATGGCAATGCGCGCCAGCTTCTCGTTGGTGAGGCCGCCCGTGACCTTGAGCAGGTCCTGCCAGAACTCTTCCTCCGGGTAGGCATCCACCAGCACGTCCTGCGGCGCATCGTGCATGCAACGCAGGTTACGGGTGTGCATCGAGTTGCCACCGCGCCATTCGCGCGGCGCGGCTTCGAGCAGCAGCACGGAGGCGCCGGCCTCACGCGCCATCAGCGCGGCACACAGGGCGGCATTGCCGCCGCCGATGACCAGTACATCGATCATTCAGAAAGGCTCCATCGGAACAGGCTGCAGGCCCTGTCCGCGTTTGTTTGTCATGGGATGCGCCACTGTAGCGGCATAGCGCGGCCGGCAACAGGCCGGGCGACACATGGGGGTTTCACGATTCGTGATACCTCATGCCATGCAGGCTTCGGCAGCGAACCGTCCCGCCCGGCGACCTGAGACGAAGGCCCAGGCCAGATGGTGGCCATGCCCCTTGAGCAACAGCCCGCCCTGCCCTGTCGAACCGGCCGCATACAGCCCGGCGACTGGTTGCCCGTCTGCGCCCAGCACACGATGCCGCTGATCGACCGCCAGTCCCCCTTCGCTGTGAACGAACACCGCACGCACCGGACCCAGTGCAACATAAGGACCGGCGCCCAGCGGGCGCACGCCGCCGGACGCAGCGCTATGCGCCAGCGCCGTCGCCTGCATGCCGAGCTTGCCCGCCAGTTCATCCAGGGTCGCAGCTTCGGCATAGACGTCAGGCCGGTTGCGGCGGTAGTCCGGGATGTAGGCATAGGCAATGCCGGGCGCGGTGGAAATGAAGTGGGGCCAAGCCGAGAACTGCTGCGCCAGCGCGGCGTCGATCACGATGTAGCCGACCTTGTCGGGTTGGTCGGGCAGGCGCCACGCCGGCTTGTCCAGCTCGCTGCCGAAACGTTCACCCCGCCGGTTGACCAGGATAGCGCCCTGTTCGAACAGCGTGGTCGAAGGCGCCAGCGCTGTGGTCAGGAACTTCATCATGAAGGGGCGCAGGATGGCCTGCGGCAGATGATCGAGCGACCACTGCATGAACGCAGCCAGCCAGCGCCACGGCGGCAGGCGCCGCACGAAGGTCTCGGTCGCCGGGGCGATGAAGCGGATCTCGGGTCCCAGCGCCAGGTCGCCATTGACGATGCGCGCGCCCAATGCTTCGGCCAGACGCTGACCGTCGCCGGTCGCCGTGACGTTGACGCCCTCGACCTTGGCCTCCTGCGGGCCCATGAAGCGCGCCTTGAATTCCGGACCATTGGTGAAGTCACCGGCCGCCAGCACAACCCCGCCACGCGCTGTGTAGCGCATCAGGCCACTGTCACCCTCGGCATCTACACCGGTGACGATATGGCCCTGCTGCACCAGCGCTGTCACGCGCATGGCGGTGCGGATCTCGACGCCGGCACGCCGTGCACGCCGGCTGAGGTGATAGATGAAGGAGCGCGAGTTTGGCAGCACGTTGTGCATGCGCGGCTGGCGGTGCGGTGGCTCCGGCATCGGCCCCATGAAGCGCACGCCGGAGTCGAGCAGCCACTGAAACGTGGCCGGGATCTCGTCGCATAGGATGCGACGCAAATCAGCGTTGTCGCGCGCGTCGAGCTCGCCCGCAAAGCCCGGCATGTCGGCCCAGTGATCTTGCGGGGTGTCCACGATGCCGCGCTTCTTCTGGTGAGGCGTCCCGGTGGAGGTCACCGAGCCGATCGACCAGGCGGTGGAACCGCCGAGCTGCGGATTCTTCTCCAGCAGCAGCACGCTGCGCCCGCTTTCGCGCGCCTCGATCGCCGCGGCCAGCCCGGCGCCGCCGCCGCCGACCACCACGACGTCATACACCTGTTCCTGTCGCATCACCGAACCCCGTCAATCAAGCTTGATCCGGGCGGCCGTGATGACGGCACTCCACTTGGCCGTTTCCACCTCGTTGCGCTTCTGGGCCTCGGCCGGCGTGCCGCCCAGAGCGACGATGCCCAGCCCCTCCCAGCGCTGCACCAGGTCCTTGTCCTTGAGCACGACGTTGAGCTCGGCATTGAGCTTGTTGACGATCGCCGCGGGCGTGGCGCTGGCCACCGAGAGCGTGTACCAGGGCACAGAGGAATAACCTGCGACGCCGGCCTCGGCCACGGTGGGCACGTCCGGCAGGCTGGGGCTGCGGCTGGTGCCCGTCACCGCCAGGGCACGCACCTTGCCGCTCTTGAGCTGCGGATGCGCCGTACCCAAGCTCTCGAACAGCATGTCGATCTGTCCTCCGAGCAGGTCGGCCATGGCCGGCGCACCGCCGCGGTAGGGCACGTGCACATAGTCGACCTTCGTCATGTAGCGGAACAGCTCGGCCGCCATGTGCATGGCCGAGCCGTTGCCTGCCGAGCCATAGGAGAGCTTGCCCGGCTGGGCCTTGGCCAGGGCCAGCAGTTCCTGAACTGATCTGGCTGGCAACTCCTGCCTGACGAGCAGCACGCTCGGCGCCTCCGCCAGCAGGACCACGGGCTTGAGCTCCTTGGCCGGGTCATACCGCAGGTTGGGATAGAGCTTGACGGCACCGTTGTGGGCAATCGTGGCCAGCACGAGGGTATGGCCGTCGGCAGCCCCCTTGGCCACCTGTTCAGCACCGGTGTGCCCGCCGGCGCCGGGCTTGTTCTCCACCACCACCGGCTGGCCAAGGCGAGGGCCCAGCTTTTCCGCCACGCCGCGCGCCAGTAAGTCGGCCGGGCCACCGGCCGCATAGGGCACGACGATCTTCACCGGTTTGCTCGGGAAGGCTTCCTGTGCCGTCGTCAGAGCCGCAGCGGCGGCCAGGCCCAGGGCCAGCAGGGACTTGTGCATTGCATTGCGCACGGTCGACTCCTCAGTCCAGTTGCAGCTTCGCCGCCTCGATCACCCGGTTCCACTTGGCGGTCTCGCTCTTGAAGTAGGCCGCGGCCTGCGCCGGCGTGTTGGGTTCGAATTCGATGCCGAGCTGGCCGTAGCGCGCCTTGACCTCGGGGCTGGCCAGTACCTTCTGCACGTCACGGTTGAGCTTGTCGACCAGCGTTGCCGGCAGGCCGGCCGGTGCGGCCAGCGTGAACCAGGAGGTACCGGCGTAGCCGGGTACGCCCGCCTCGGCAATGGTGGGCACCGCCGGCAGGCGCGGATCACGCTTGGCGCCAGTGACGGCCAGCACGCGCAGCTTGCCCGCTTGCACATGCGGCATGCTGGACGACATGTTGTCGAACATCACGTCCACCTGGCCGGCGATCAGGTCCACCAGGGCCGGGCCGCTGCCGCGGTAGGGCACGTGATTCATGCGCTGACCGATGGCCAGCTGGAACAGCTCCGTCACCATGTGCACCGAGGAACCGGGGCCGGCCGAGGCGTAGTTGATTTTGCCGGCGCTGGCCTTGGCGTCGGCCAGGAAATCGGCGAAGGTCTTGTATTTCGAATTGGCCGGCACCACCACGATGTTGGGCGACTCGCCAATCACCATGATGGGCTGCAGTTCCTTTGCCGGATCGTAGGTAAGCTTGCTGTAGCTCTTGTAGGCCGCATGAATGCCGATGGTGCCGACCATGAGCGTGTAGCCGTCGGCCGGCGATTTCGCCACCAACTGCGCGCCCAGGTGACCGCTGGCGCCCGGCTTGTTCTCCACGATGAAGTTCTGGCCATACTGCGCTCCCAGGCGTTCGGCCAGGATGCGTGCCAGGATGTCCACCGCCCCGCCGGGCGCGAAGGGCGCGACGATGCGGACCGGCTTGTTCGGATAGTCCTGCGTGGCCGCTCCGCCGGCCAGTGCAGCGAGCAACAGACCTGCCAGGGCCTGCTTCAGCAAGGTTCGCTTCATGCTTGTCTCCTGAGTTCTTCGAGCGTGATCACCGGGCGCTGCTCGTACGGCCGGTCCCACTGCGCGCAGTTGCTCCGGTCCACGATCTGCACCGGCAATTCGATGCGAGCAGGGATGACCTCACCCCGCAGGTGGCGGGCTGCACATTCAGCGGCCAGATACGCCATCTGCATGGCGTTGAAGTCGGCCGTGGCCAACATGCGCCCCGCCGCAATCGCTTCAATGGCCTGCGGAATGGCATTCACACCCACCACCGCGGCCGTCTGGTGCGCGGCGTCGAGCGCGTCCAGCACGCCGATGGCCATGATGTCGTTGGCCACGAGGACTGCGTCGGGTGCAGCGTTCCTGCCCAGCCAGGCGGCCGTGCGATCGCGTGCCACCTCGCGCACATAGTCACCGGCCACCTGACCCGCGAGTTCGATGCCTGGCACCTCGCGTGCTGCGTCGCGAAAGCCGCGCAAGCGCTCTAGGCTGGTATAGGACGCCTCCGGTCCCGTGACCACGAGCACGCGGCCGCGGCCTTGAAGATGCCTGAAGAGATAGCGCGCAATTGACAGGGCAAGCTGGTAATCGTCCGAACTCACATAGCCCACCATGGGTGCGGCATCGATGGGATTGACGAAGCCGATCATGGGGATGCCAGCGGCCACCACCTGACGGATGGCCGGATCCACTTGGGTCGCATGCACAGGCGAGAACACGAAAGCGTCGGGGCGCGGATTCAGCGCCAGCGCTTTGGCGATCAAGGCGCTCTGCTCGACAGGGTCATCGCCCTTCTTCGGCACGAAATGCAGCACCTCGTCGCCGAAGACTGCGGCAGCACGCTCGGCCCCCAGGCGCGCTGCGCCGTAGGCCGGGTTTGTGTAGTTCTTGGTGAAGACCGCGAGACGCATCGACGTCAGACCATGCCGCCGTTGGGCTGGACGATCTGGCCGTGCACCCAGGACGCCTTGTCCGAGGCGAGGAAGGCCACGACCTCGGCGACCTCTTCCGGGCGTCCGACCCGGTTGAAGGGGCTCAAGGCCGCCGAACGGGCAATCGCCGCCTCGTCCTTGCCGGCACGGAACAGATCGGTATCCACCGGTCCCGGTGCAACGCCGTTGACACGGATGCCACGCGGTGCCAGCTCCTTGGACATGGAGCGCAACAGGCTCTCCACACCGGCCTTGGTCGCCGTGTAGGCCCCGCCGCCGGGAACTGCCACGCGCACCATGGAAGTGGTCAGGCCGATGATGTTGCCGCCGTCGACGACGTGCCGGCCAGCAGCACTCAGCACATTGAATGCACCGACGAGGTTGACTTCAACCACCTTGCGGAAGTTCTCGGGATCGTACGTGGCGATGGGGCCGGGCGGCACATTGATACCGGCATTGGCCACCACGCAGTGCGGCATGCTGCCGAAATCCTTGGCGACGTCGGCGAAGACGCGATCCACCTGGGCCGCGTCGCGGATATCGACCGCGTAGCCGCGGGTCCGGGACGCACCGATCTGCGCCGGCACATTGGGTGCGCTGCTCACATAGGTATAGGCCACGTCAAAACCGTTCTCGGCCAGCTTCTGCACTGTGGCCGCGCCGATACCGCGCGTGCCGCCGAAAACGAGGGCAATTTTCTTGCTCATGAAATCTCCAATCCGTCAGTTATCAAGATGTCTTTTCGGGGGCCACCGCAGAACCGGCTTCGCCGGGCTACTGGTGGCGCCCCCCCGCCACTGAAGGATGAGCGGGGGGAAGGCGCGCAGCGACTCAGGGGGGTCAAGCCTTATATGGCTTGCCATAAATCGGCTCCTTGTAGGGAATGGGCGGCAGTTGCCAGGTGCCGGTGGACGGCGGACGCACATCGGCATCCACGTGCACGTCGATCACACAGGGGCGCTTGTTCTTGAGCGCCTGCTGCACCGTCACGCCCAGATCCTGTGGTCGGGTCACCATGTAGCCGTCGGCACCGCAGGCGCGCGCCCAGGCGGCGAAATCCGGGTTGTAGCGCTCGCCGGTCTGGCCCTTGTAGAAGGCAGTGCCGATCTCGCGACCGTCGAACAGGCCGTACTGCAGATCGCGGATGGCGCCCCAGGCGAAGTTATTCCAGATGATCCAGACCACCGGCAGGTTGTATTCAACCGCCGTGCACAGCACATAGGGGGCCATGGTGAAGCCACCGTCACCCACCACCGCCACACAGGGGCGGTCGGGCGCAGCAAACTGTGCACCCATGACGCCGCAGACGCCGAAGCCCATGCTGGAATAGCCCCAGCTGTTGAGCATGCTCTGCGGCCGCTTGGCCTGCCAGAACTGCATGAACCAGTTGTGGTGCACGCCGGAGTCCAGCGAGAGGATCACGTCGTCGGGCAACACCTTCTGCAGCGTGCCCACCACGAACTCGGGGCGCAGCGGGCTGGTGGAGTCACCGAAGTGCGGGCGCACAAACGCTTCCCACTGCGCCTGCCAGCCCTGCACCTCGGCCAGCCAGGGCGCATAGCGTGTGGCGGTGATGTCCTGGCGCGCGGCGACGGCATTGAGCAGCTGGCGCGTAAACACCTTGACGTCCGCAATGATCCCCAGGTCCGGCGCGTAGTTGCGGCCCAGCTCCTGCGGATCGATGTCCACGTGGAGCAGGCGCGTCTTCGGGAAATTCCACGAATAACCGTCGTGCCAGCTGGAGGAGCTGCGGTCGTCGAAGCGCGTGCCCAGCGTGATCACCAGGTCCGACCGGCGGCCAGCCTCATTGGCCGGGTAGGCGCCGTTGCGACCGATGAAGCCCAGCGCCAGCGGGTGGTCGCCGCGAATGGCGCCCATGCCGTTGGGCGAGGTGATGACCGGAATGCCCAGCTTCTCCGCCAGCTCGGTGATCTCCGGGCCGGCTTCGGACAGCGTGGCCCCGTGGCCGATGAAGAGCACCGGTTTGTGCGCCGCGGCCAGCAGGTCCAGCGCAGCAGCCACATCGGCCTCGTTGGCGCCCGGACGGTGCGCACGGTGAATGTGCGAGGCCGGTGGCAGCTCGACGTCATCTTCCTCCTGGTACACGTTGTAGGGAATGTCCAGGTTCACCGGGCCGGGGCGGCCGGTGACCATGGTGTCCATGGCCTGGCGCAGCGCCAACGGCAGCATGTCCACGCGCGTGGGCTGGAAGGCGCGCTTGACCACCGGGCGCATCACCTGCGCGAAATCGGCCTGGTTGTGCTTGTACAGCTCCTGGAAGGGCGCGCGGTTGTGCTGCGAGGTCGGCACGTTGGAGGTGATGCACATGAAGGCGGACGAATCCGACAGCGCCGTGGCACAGGACATCACCATATTGGCCGAGCCCGGACCGGTGGAGGTGAGCGTAGCCACCGGCTTGTGCTTGACGCGGAAGTAGGCGTCGGCCATGTGGCCGGCGCATTGCTCGTGGCGGGGGGAAATGAGCTTGAGCTCGTCCTTCACGTCGTACAGGGCATCGAGGATGCCGACGTTGCCGTGGCCGCAAATACCGAAGATGTACGGCACCTTCTCCTGCACCAGGTACTGGGCGATCAGCTCGCCCCCTTTCATCTTTGCCATAAAAACTCTTTTCTCACGGAAATCATGCGGTCGTGAAAGTCACGATGCGTTCTTCGGTCATCTCGTGCACAGCGTAGTGTGGCCCCTCGCGACCGAAGCCACTGTCCTTGCTGCCACCATAGGGCATGAGATCCACGCGCGAGCTGGATGTCTCATTGATGTGCACGCCACCCACCTCCAGCTGCTGGGCCGCGGCCAGCGCGTCGCCCAGGCGATTGGTGAAGATGCCGGTGGCCAGGCCGAAAGGCGTGGCGTTGACGCGGTCGATCGCCTGCGCCAGCGTCTTGAAGGACACGATGGCCACCACCGGGCCGAAGATCTCGCAGCAGCCGACTTTCATGCTGTCGCCGATGTTGGTCAGCAGCGTGGGGGGCACCACCGCGCCCAGGCGCGGACCGCCGGCCAGGCGCGTGGCGCCGGCGGCAATTGCTTCGTTGATCCAGCTTTCAATGCGGATGGCGTTGTCCTCGCTGATCACCGGGCCGACAAAGGTCTTCGGGTCCTGCGGGTCACCACAGGGCAGTTCCTGCACCATCTTCGCCAGCCGCGTCTCCACCTCGGGCAACAGCGACTCGTGTACCAGCAAGAGCTGTACCGAGGTGCAGACCTGGCCCGCCTTGCGGAAACCCGCGTTGACCACTTTCGGCAGTGCGGCGTCGAGCTTGGCGTCGTCGCACAGGATGGTGCAGGCAATCGAGCCCAGCTCCATCTGCGTCCGGCGCAGCCCAGCGGCCTGCTGGATCTGGCGACCGACCTCGGTGCTGCCGGTGAAGGCAAAGAAGCGTACCCGTTCATCAGCCTGCAGGTGCCTGACCACATCGGCGCTGCCGTGCAGGACCGACAGGAAGCCCTTGGGCATGCCAGCTTCCAGCAGCACCTCGGCCAGCAGGCAGGCGGTCAGCGGCGTGTAGGAGGAAGGCTTGAGGATCACGGCGTTGCCGGCGGCAAACGCTGGCGCCACCTTGTGCGTCACCGTGTTGAGCGGCGAATTGAACGGCGTGATGGCCGCCACTACCCCCAAGGGTACGCGAATGGTGAAACCAAGGCGCCCGGCTGCGCCCGGGGCGCCGGTCAGAGGAATCACGTCACCGACCAGGCGACGGGCCTCCTCTGCCGACAGCTTGAGGGTCTGAATGCAACGACGCACCTCACCCTGCGCATCACTTTGCGTGAATCCCGCCTCCAGCTGCATGGTCCGCACGAAATCCGCGCTGCGTGCCTCCATCAGCTGGGCGGCTCGGTCGAGCACGAGACCACGTTCGTAGGCCACCGGAGCGCCAGCGCGGAAGGCTGCATGCGCCACGTCAATGGCGCGCCGGACCTGCTCGCCATCGGCCGTCGTCACCGTAGCACAGGGTTGCAACTTGTACTTGTCGCGCACTGAAATGCGCTGACCAGCACCCTCGATCCACTGGCCATCGACCAGCAGGCCATAGACCGCGGGTGTGCTCGCCTCGATCACCGCCGCCGATACCTTGCGATCCATCAGCGCATCTCCTCTTCGTCGTCGGCCGGCGTGGTGATCACCAGAAAGACCAGGCCGTTGGTGCCTGTGTTGGTGAAACTGTGGCGCACACCAGGGGGAACGTAGACGTAGTCATGCGGGCGCATCAGGTGCCTGGCGTCGTCCAGCGTGAGGATGCCTTCGCCTTCCAGCACGTAGTACACCTGTTCCTGCACTTTGTGCACATGTTCCTGCACATAGGCCATGGGGGCATACCGCGAGATGCGGAAGTCCACGCGCTTGCTACCGGTGGTGCTTGGACCGGCCAGCTCCTTGGACAGGGCGCCGCCGAAATGGCCGGGATATTCCTTCCACGGCATGTTGGCCATCTTCTCCACCAGCAGGCAGAGGTCTTGTTGTTTGGTCATAAGGTCTTCCTTCTAGATGCCTTGCGGGGCTTCACAGCCAGAGAATCTTCTTGCGGTAGTCCAGGTCATGGAGCAACGGCTCGGCCGGACCTTCGTGGAACACGGCACCGCGTTCCAGCGCGTAGACACGGTCGGCCAAGGCCAGCACGAGGTCTAGGTTGTGCTCCACGATCACGATCGAGACATGCTGGCGCAGCCGGTCGAACACGGTGAACAGCTCCTGCACCACGGTCGGCGCCAGGCCCTCGAAGGGCTCGTCCAGCAGCAGCAGCCTGACGTTGCCGGACAGGGCCCGCGCGACGGCCACCATCTGTTGCTCGCCGCCCGAGAGGTAGTCGGCTGCCACGTTCATGCGCTCCTTCAGGCGCGGGAAGTAGTCGAGGATCTGCGCCTCGTCCCAGACCACGCCCGTGCTGCCGTCGGTAGGCCGGGCCAGCCGGCCCAATGCCAGGTTCTCCCCTACCGTCATGCCGGCGAACAGGCCCCGGCCCTGCGGTACGTAACCGATGCCCAAGCGGGCGATGTCGGGCGCACTCAACCCGGCAATGTCCTGGCCGTTGAACAGGACCCGCCCGCTGGCCGGCGGGACCAGGCCCACGAGACTCTTGAGCAGCGTGGACTTGCCGGCGCCGTTGCGGCCCAGCAGGGCCACGATCTCGCCCTCGCGCACCTGCAGGCTGGCGTCGTTGAGGATGTGGCTCTTGCCATAGTAGGCATTGACGCGGTCGAAATCCAGCACCAGCGCGCGCTCACCCGCTGCGTGCATGGAGCGCCTGGTGACCGGCGGGGTGCCGTGGCCGGTATAGATTTCCTGCACGCGCTGGTCACGGCGCACCTGGTCGGGCGTACCGCTCATCAGCACCTCACCCTGGTTCATCACCGTCACCCGGTGCGAGAAGCCCAACACGCGGTCGATGTCGTGCTCGACGATCAGCACCGGAATGTTGCTGGCAATCGTGGTCACCAGGCGCGAGACACGCTCGCGCTCGGCAGCAGCCAGGCCCGCCAGGGGCTCGTCCATCAGCAGCACCTGCGGCTTGGAGCCCAACGCGATGCCGAGGTCCACCAGACGCTGACCGCCGTAGGACAGGTCGCCGCCGCCCACCTCTTCCATACCCTGCAAGCCGAGGAACTTCATCAGCTCCGCCGTCTCGGCATGGATCTCGGGATAGGCGTCGATGTCACGCCAGAAATCGAAGCGCGCCGGATGCCGGGCCTGCAGCGACAGGCGCAGGTTCTCGTAGATCGTCAGGCCCTTGAACAGGTTGGTGATCTGGAAGGAGCGCGCCAGGCCTTGCTGACAAATGCGATCCGGCGGCATGGCCTGGATCTCCCGGCCATGCAGGCGCACCGTTCCGGTATCCGCCATGAACATGCCGGAAATCAGGTTGAAGGTCGTCGTCTTGCCGGCACCGTTGGGACCGATCAGGGCGTGAATCTGCCCGGCCTGCACCGTGAGGTTGTTGTCGCGCACGGCCTGGATGCCCCCGAAGCTCTTGCTGATGCCCTGCGCCTCGAGCACGGCACCGTCGATCCGCTGCGGACGCAGGAACTCCGGCAGGGGCAGACCCTCATAGATCTTGCGCTTGCTCATGGCCGCACCGTCTTCCGGCAAGGGGCGGAAGCGCTTGCGCAGCTGCGCCCAGATGCCGGTCAGACCTGCGGGAGAGAAGATGATGAAGCCGACAAAGATC
Organism: Hylemonella sp.; assembly: GCA_041905305.1. Lineage (GTDB taxonomy): Bacteria > Pseudomonadota > Gammaproteobacteria > Burkholderiales > Burkholderiaceae_C > Hylemonella. Next base: position 11,325 of record JAYRLJ010000015.1, read on the forward strand.
AGGCCGAAATAAAGCAGCCAGTTGCTGGTCCAGATCGAGAACAGCTCGCGGAACAGCAGGAAAAAAAGCGCGCCCAGCGCCGGGCCGAGGAAGCTGTGCATGCCGCCGATCACCACCATGGCCAGCAGTTCGCCGGAAAAATGCACCGCGGTCGATTCAGCAGCCGCGAGACGGTGCAGGAAGACCATCAACGCCCCTGCCACGCCCGTCACCACGGCTGACAGCACGAAGGCCAGCAACTTGTACTTGTCGATGTCGTAGCCCTGGAAGGTGGCGCGCTGCTGGTTCTCCCGTATGGCGACCAGCACATGGCCGAAGGGCGAGCGCACCACGCGCAACAGCGCGAACATCACCGCCCAGCCAATGAGGGCCGTAAAGACGTAATAGGTCAGGTGGCTGTTGAGATCGATCGGCCCCCAGGTACTGCGCTCAATGCCCCCCAGCCCCCCCTCGCCACCGGTCAGCGCCGTCCAGCGAAAGGAGATGGCAAAGGTCAAGGCACACAGCGCCAAGGTCAGCAGTGAGAAATAGACACCACGTCGACGCAGGATGAGGAAGCCGACCACCAGCGACAGCGTTGCCGTGAAGAGAACGGAGAAGGCGAAGGGCAGCAGCATCTGGCCAGGGAACCAGTGCAGCTGGGCCAGACCTGCCGCATAGCCACCGATGCCGAACCAGGCGGCATGGCCGAAAGACACCAGGCCGGTGTAACCCACCAGCAGGTTCAGGCCCATGGCCGCCATGGCCAGGATCACCACCACGGTGGCGGCGTCCAGCGTCAGGCCGATGCCCTGGAACACGACGGGCAACAGCACCAGGCTGGCGGCGCCGACCCACAGCGGACGGTATTTGGAAGTCAGGAATGCACGCATTGTTGTCGTTCTCACTCGAAGCGCTCGATGCGCTCGCCCAACAGGCCACGCGGCCGGAACATCAGCACCAGGAACATCAGGATGTACATCGAGGCCTCGCTGGCCGCGGGCAGGAAATGGGTGGTGATGCCCCGCACCACACCCACGAGCACTGCCGCCAGCACGACACCCCAGAAACTGCCCAGCCCCCCGATCACCACGACCACGAAGGCCACCGTCATGATCTCCATGCCCATGGCCGGATGCACGATGGCAATCGGACCGAACAGCACGCCGCCCAGCGCAGCCGATGCCACGCCGAGCACGACGATGGCCGTCATGTAAGGCTGTAGCTTGATGCCCAGCACGGCCACCATGTCCGGCTTCTGCACGCCGGCGCGCACCACGCGACCGAATGAGGTCTTGTGCAGCAGCAGCCACACCCCCGCCATCACCACGATCACCACGGCGAGGATGAACAGGCGGTAGCGCGAGAACATGAATTCGCCGAGCATGACGTTGCCCTTGAACTCGGGCGGCATGTTCGACGGCAGGGGTGCGGAACCCCAGATCATGCGAATGGCCTGCTCGGCAACCAGCGCCAGGCCGAAAGTCACCAGCAGGCTGAGGATGGGATCAGCCGTGTAGAAGCGGCGCAACAGGAAGCGCTCGAACAGGATACCCAGCAGACCGACCGCCACCGGGGTGATGAAGATGCTGGCGCCGAAACCCAGATGGCGCACGACTTCCAGCGACAGGTACGCCCCCAGAGCGTAGAAGGCGCCGTGCGCCAAGTTGACAATGCCGCCGACGCTGAAGATCAGCGACAGACCCAGCGCCAGCAGCAGGTAATAGCCGCCGAGCACGAGGCCGTTGACGACCTGCTCGAGCAAGTACACGATTTCCATGGAATTCCAGAATGCGGTAGGGGTGCGCGGGGCGGGATCCGCCCGGGCTGACACCGGGGCACCGCTGGCGCGGCACCCCGGTCTTGTCACATCAGACCCTGCTTACATCTTGCAGAGACTCTCCGACTTCGGTGGCGCCAGCTTTTCCAGCGGCTCGTTCGGTGCCGGCACGGCTTCGCCAAAGAGCAGGAAGTCCTGCTTGTGCTTGGCCTGCCCCTTGGGCTTGACGGTGAAGGGGTAGGCCTCCTGCATGAGCTGGTGATCCCAGCTGCGGAAATAGGCCTTGCGTGCCTTCAGGATGTCGAACTGCGCCTCGGACTCGAAGTAGGCGATCAGCTTGTCGGTATCGACCGACTTGGTCTCACGGATGGCCTGCGCCAGCATCATGAGCGAGACGTACTCGATCCAGGCATGGTTCTCCGGAATGCGGCCGTACTTCTTGGTGAACTTCTCCACGAAGGCCTGTGAGCCGGGCGTCTTCAGCTCGTGGTGCCACACCGTGGGCCAGATGCCGCCCAGATTGCCCTCGCCCGCGGCCCAGGCGTCAGCCGTATTGAGGTTGAAACCGGCCACCGGGTAGGTCAGGCCGAACTCGGCGTACTGCTTGACGAAGTTGGTGACCTGGTTGCCACCCAGGTTGGTGGCGATCAGGTCCGGACGCGCCTGACGGATCTTGATCAGCTGTGCGCTGAAGTCGGTCAGGTCGGTCGGCACCAGCTCGTCGCCGATCACCGTGCCACCGTTGCGCGCGAAGAAGTTCTTGGCGGCCTTGGACAGATCATGGCCGAACAGGTAATCGGAGGTCAGGGCATAGATCTTCTTGCCCTTGACCAGGCCCTGTCGCACGAGCGCCTCGCCGGCGGCATTCACCATGACGGTGACCGGGATATCCACATGGAAGGTGTAGCGGTTGCAATCCTTGCCGCGTAGTGCATCGGAACGAGCGCCGATGCTCATGAACAGCGTCTTGTTGCGCGCTGCCACCTGCGAGATGGTGAGCGCCGAGGCGGAATTGATTTCACCCATCAACACAGCCACCTTGTCGCGTTCGATCATGCGTTGCGCCTTGCTGGACGCGGTCTGGGGGTTGACCGAGTCTTCGCTGATCAACTCGATCGGGCGACCCAGCAGCCCGCCGGCGGCATTGATCTCCTCGGCTGCCATCTTGATGCCCTGCACGGCATAGTCGCCCAGTGCGCCGAGAAAGCCGGTCAGGGGCGTCAGGTGGCCGATGCGAATCGGATTGGACTGTGCGCCAACCAGCGCGGGCCAGCCGAGCGCGGCGCCACCGGCCACCAAGGCGCCCGCCTTGAGCAGGGTACGGCGAGCCGCCGCCTTCTTCACTGTCGATTCCATGACGTTGTCTCCTCTTGCTATGGGTATGGACTGGAATGCAGGGCGGATCATAGGAAGCCGTCTCCGTTCTGAAAAATACAGTTTTCCGAGATGGGGTATAGCTATTTCTTATATCCAGGCATCCTGAAAAACTTATAGGATGCAGCGATGGACCTGCGACAACTCAAGTACTTCGTGCAGATCGTCGAGAGCGGCAGTCTGGCCAAGGCCTCGCGCCAGCTCTACATTGCCCAACCGGCGCTCAGTCAGCACATCGCCAAGCTGGAGAGCGAGGTAGGCAAACCGCTGCTCATCCGAACGGCCAAGGGCGTCACACCGACCGAGAACGGCGCCGCACTGCACCACCACGCGCGCTTCATCCTGCGCCAGCTCGACCAGGCGCTCTCGATCGCGCGCCAGGAACCGGGCACCGTGCATGGCATGGTGTCTGTCGGTCTGGCGGCCACCACGGTGTGCGCAGTCGGTGTCCCCTTCATGCGCCGCATCCGCGAGAAATACCCCGGCATCGTGCTCAACGTGGTGGAGGGCATGAGCGGTCATCTCGCGCAGATGATGCGCATGGGCCAGCTCGACCTGGCGATCCTGTTTAGCCGTGACGCAGTGCCTGACCTGCCGGCCGAGCCGCTGGTGGAAGAGGAACTGTTCGTCATGCTGCCGCAGGACAGCGACCTGGTGCCGCCGAGACGCATCAAGCTCAGTTGCGAGGACACGGCGGCACTGCCTCTGATCCTGCCCACCGGCATCCACGGTCTGCGTCGGCGCATTGCCGCCGAGTTCGAGCAGCGCAACCTGGCATTGCACGTGGTCGCCGAGATCGACTCCCTCTCGCTGCTGATGACCTGCGTACGTGACGGCATGGGTGCCACGATCAAGCCGATGTCGGCCGCCTTGCTGGAAGGACGCATGCGCGAGGGCTGGCGAGCGCTGGCGTTCTCCGACGCCGACATGAAGCGTCCGAATTTCCTCTACTCGGTCGATCCGGATCGGCTATCCCCCGCCGCTGCCGCCGTGCGTGGCGAACTGCGCGAGACGGTCAAGCAGCTGGTGGGCAGCGGGCAGTGGAAAGGGGTCAACCTGCTTTAAGCAGAGCTGCCCCTGATCGTGCTCACTTGAGGGCTGCCAGGCCGGCGCGTGCCACCACCTCGTCCTGCGAGCCGGTGCCGCCCGAGCAACCGATGGCGCCGATCATCTTGCCCGTGTCCATGATCGGGATGCCACCGCGCGAGGCGATCACGTCGTCCAGCGTCAGCAGGTAGTGGTTGCCACCCTGGATTCCCGCCTCGAAAGCCTTGGTTTCGCGCCGGAACTTGATCGACGTGCGCGCCTTGTGGATGGCGATGTCGATGGAGGCCAGCTGGGCGCCATCCATGCGCTTGAAGGAAACCAGACTGGCACCGGAGTCGACCACGGCGCAGATGAGTTTCCAGCCACGCTTCTTCGACTCGGCCACGGCACTGGCCAGCACGGCATCGGCCTGCTCCAGACTGACCGGCGTGCCATAGGGAATGTCGTTGGGCATCTTCTCCGGCACAGCGTCCAGCGGGTTGGCCGGCTGGGCCAGTGCTGCGCCGGTGAGCAGCAGGGCGGCGGTGGTCAGCAGGGGACGGTGAAAAGTCTTCTTCATGGGGTGCTCCTCGTTGATGTGTGTACGTTGTCATCGACCTCCGCGCAGCGTCGCAGGCAGGGGCCGGAGCAATGTAGATCGCCCGGCGGGCGACCACCATGCCGCGGTATGCATGGGGGCATCAATTTTTGTGATGGAGCGCCGGCCCGGCCGGCTCGCCTGTCAATCGACCAGCAAGGCCGCGCCGCCCCAACCGCCGGAGCGCACCAGTTCGCGCGCGCAGTCGGCCAGTACCACGCGTGTGGCCAATGCCGCGGGTGACAGCTCATCGTCTGACAGACTGCACAGTGCGTTGACACGCCAGGCCTGAGCATCGGCAATCTCGGCAAGGTGGAAGCGCTGCGCCGCATCTGGGTAGCGTCCCACCGCAGCCCAGGGCTGCAAGGTAGCGCCCAAGCCGCTGTCCACCGCCTCCATCAGCATGGGCAGCGAATCGATCTCGGCCACCAGTTGCGGCTGGTAGCGGGTGCGCGCGAACAGCTGGTCGAGCGTGCTGCGCAGGCCGTGACTACCGGTTGGCAAGATCAATGGCAGGCCCTTCAGTTGCGCCATGCGCACCCGGGTCGGCGCAGCGGCCAGTCCCTCACGGGAGCGGATGCAATAGAGCTTTTCCTTCAACAGCGGCAGCACGCTCCAGCGCCGCGCGGTACCGGTGTCGAACAGGACCGCCAGATCAAGTTGACGCGCATTGAGCATGGCAGTGATATGACCCGACAGGCTCTCCACGAGGTGCAGTCGCACGTCCGGGTAACGCGCGCGCATGGCGCGCAGCAGCGGCCCGCCCAGCACGGACGCGGTGGTGGGCGCCAACCCCACGCTCACCGTGCCAGACAGGCGCGCCTGCTGCGCCGCGCGTGCGGCCTGCTCGGCATGGCGCAGCGTCAGCTGAGCCTCGCGGAAAAAGGCCAGCCCCGCTTCGGTGGGCACCACGCCCTTGCTGGTGCGTTGCAGCAGCCGCGTAGACAGCTCGCCCTCGAGCCGGCTGATCTGCTGACTGAGGGCCGACTGCACCATGTCGAGCTCCAGCGCCGCGCGGCTCATGCTGCCGAGTTCCACCACGCGCACGAAATAGCGGATCTGCCTGAGTTCCATGGATAAGCTGCTCTCTGCCCGTTCTGTCTGCTGCTGGGATAATCGCACATCTATGGCAAGCAAAGGCAAACAACGGGTCGTGGTGGGATTGAGCGGGGGCGTGGACTCCGCGGTCAGCGCGTACCTGCTCAAGCAGCAGGGCTACGACGTGGTCGGCATCTTCATGAAGAACTGGGAGGATGACGATGACAGCGAATACTGCTCCTCCAACATCGACTTCGTGGACGCCGCCAGCGTGGCGGATGTGATCGGCATCGAGATCGAGCACGTCAACTTTGCCGCCGAGTACAAGGACCGGGTGTTTTCCGAGTTCGTGCGCGAGTACCAGGCCGGCCGTACGCCCAACCCCGACATCCTGTGCAACGCCGAGATCAAGTTCAAGGCCTTCCTCGACCATGCCATGCGGCTGGGCGCCGAGATGATTGCCACCGGCCATTACGCCAGGGCGCGCCTGAACGAGCAGACCGGCAGGCATGAACTGCTCAAGGGACTCGATCCGTCCAAGGATCAGAGCTACTTTCTGCACCGCCTCAACCAGGCGCAACTGAGCAAGACGCTGTTCCCGGTCGGCGAACTGCATAAGACCGAGGTGCGCCGCATCGCCACCGAGATCGGCCTGCCCAACGCCAAGAAGAAGGACAGCACCGGCATCTGCTTCATCGGCGAGCGCCCCTTCCGCGAGTTTCTGAACCGCTACATCCAGAAGGAGCCCGGCCCGATCCGGGACGGCACGCCTGCGCCAGGGGACAAGGCCTACGGTCGCGTCATCGGCAACCACTTGGGCCTGAGCTTCTACACACTGGGGCAACGCCAGGGCCTGGGCATCGGCGGCGTCAAGGCCAAAGGCGCGCAAAAGGGCGGCGGCGAGCATGCGCCCTGGTTCGTGGCGCGCAAGGACATGGAAAAGAACACACTGTGGGTGGTGCAGGGCCACGATCACCCGATGCTGCTGAGCCACACCCTGCACGCCCAGGACGCCAGTTGGGTGGCGGGCCAGCCACCGGCGCCTGGCGCCCTGGCGGCCAAGACGCGCTACCGGCAGGCCGATGCACCGTGCGCATTGGGTGGCGTCGAAGGGCAGGCCTTCACACTGACCTTTCCACAGCCGCAGTGGGCCGTGACACCGGGCCAGTCGGCCGTGCTGTATGACGGCGAGGTGTGTCTGGGCGGTGGCGTGATCGACGCCGTGGTCACCTGATCGCCCCCGCGGACAGACGGCCCCACGCATGTCCACGCCGCTGCACCAGTTGCAGGCCGCCCTGTCCTCCGGACCGGCCGTGTTGGTACGGATCGCGCGTACCGCGGGTTCCGCGCCGCGGGAGGTTGGTGCCTGGATGGCGGTCTTGTCGGACCGGGTGATCGGCACCATCGGCGGAGGCCATCTGGAATTCGAGTCCGTCACCCGTGCGCGCGCCATGCTGGCCGGCACTGAAGCCCTCCCCGGCGAAACCCTGCGGTATGCCCTCGGTCCCAGCCTGGGCCAGTGTTGCGGCGGAGTGATGTGGCTGCAGTTCGAACAACTGACGGCGCAGGATAGCGCCGACCTGCCCACACGCCTGCAGGAAGCACGACGACCCGTCGCCCTCTTCGGTGGCGGACATGTGGGACAGGCGATCGCCCGCCAACTGGCGCGCCTGCCTTTCGCGCTGCACTGGATCGACAGCCGCGACGAGATCTTCCCCGCCGACCTGCCAGCCCACATCCGCTGCGAGCACTCCGATCCGGTGCAGGCCGCCGTGGCCGACCTGGCCCCAGGCTCGGCGGTGCTGATCATGAGCTTCAGCCACGCGGAAGACCTGGAGATCGTGGCGCAATGCCTGCAGCGCGCACGACAGCAGGATGATCTGCCCTATATCGGCCTGATCGGCAGCCAGACCAAGTGGGCCACCTTCCGGCACCGGCTGGAGGCACGCGGCTTCACGGCGGCCGACTTCGCGCGCGTGACCTGCCCCATCGGCGTGCCAGGCATCGCCGGCAAGCAGCCCGAGGTGATTGCCGTGGCGGTGGCGGCGCAGTTGCTGCAACACCTGCCGGGCTGATTCAGCGCGTACCGGCCTGCTCGGCCAGCTGCTGCGCCAGCGCGTTGTGGCGCGCCACCAGCGCGCCGGTGTCCACCGTGGCCAGTTCACCCTTGCGCACCACCACCTTGCCGTGCACCAGGGTGTAGTCCGCGTTCTGGCTGGCGCACAGCAGCAGCGCACCCACCGGATCGTGCACGGCACCACCGGCCATGGCCAGGGTGTCGGTGCGGTAGAGCGCGAGGTCGGCGCACTTGCCCGGGGCGATCTGGCCGATGTCGCTGCGGCCCAGCACGCGGGCCCCGCCACGCGTGGCGAGCCAGAGCGCGTCGCGTGGCGTCATCTCAGCAGGGCCAGCGTCGCAACCGAATTGGGTACGGCCATCGGGCCCGACGGCCGGGCCCTCCAGCGCCTTGCCCACGCGCGCCAGCAGCATGGCTTGGCGCGCCTCGTTGAGCAGATGGCCGGCGTCATTGCTGGCACTGCCGTCCACCCCCAGGCCCACCGGCACGCCGAGGTTGAGCAGCTTGCGTAAGGGCAGGATGCCGCTGGCCAGGCGCATGTTGCTGCAGGGGCAGTGCGCAATGCCGGTGCCCGTCTTGGCAAACAGATAGCTGCCATGCTCATCGAGCTTGACACAGTGGGCGTGCCAGACGTCTTCGCCGACCCAGCCCAGGTCTTCTACGTATTCGGCCGGCGTGCAGTTGAAATGCTCGCGCGTGTAGGCGATGTCGTGGTCGTTCTCGGCCAAGTGGGTGTGCAGGCGCACGCCGTAGGCGCGCGCCAGCTTGGCCGATTCGCGCATCAGGTCCTGGCTGACGGTGAAGGGCGAGCAGGGGGCCACGGCCACGTTGAGCATGGCACCGGGCGCGGGGTCGTGCCAGGTCTCGATCAGGCGACGGGTTTCCCGGAGGATGAAGTCCTCCTGCTCCACCACACGGTCGGGCGGCAAGCCGCCCTGGCTCTCGCCCACGCTCATGCTGCCGCGCGTGGCGGTGAAGCGCATGCCGATCGCCTGCGCGGCTTCGATGCTGTCGTCCAGGCGTACGCCATTGGGGTAGATGTAGAGGTGGTCGCTACTGGTGGTGCAGCCTGACAGCAGCAGCTCGCCCATGGCCACCTGGTTGGAAACTTTCACCATCTCGGGCGTCAGACCGGCCCAGATCGGATAGAGCCCCTTGAGCCAGGAGAACAGTTCGGCATTCTGCACGCCGGGTATGGCGCGCGTGAGGCACTGCACCATATGGTGGTGGGTATTGACGAGGCCGGGCACCACCAGGTGATGCCGCGCATCGATCACTTCGTCGGCCTGGTCCTGCAAGGCGCGCGTGTCGCTGCCGGCCGACAGCACCTGTTCGATGAAGCCGTCACGGAGGAAGAGCGAGGCGTCCTTCAGCTCACTGCGCGCATCGTCCTGGGTGGCGATGCAGGCAGCACGATGGATGAGGAGAGTGGTCATGGTTTGATTCTCGCACCGAGGTACTGCAACGTGCATTGGGTTCCTGCATGAAAAAAGGGGGTGGCGTGCCACCCCCATCAATGGAGAACCTTCAGTTGGATGGGATCAGAACTTGTACGTCACCAGCAGCATCGGCGAGGTGGCGGTACAGGTGTTGGTGATACCCGAGGACGTGGTGCCGTCTGCACTGTTGTTGCAGCCGAACTTGTTGGCCCAGTAGTCGATGCCGACACCGGCGCGCAGGCCGCTCTTCGGGCCGTTGACGTCGAACATCATGCTGGCCCGCAGCAGCACTTCGGTGGTGGTATCACGGCGGAAGCCGTCCTTGCCCTTCGGACCGATGACATCCAGGAAACCCTCGAACGCACCCAGGGTCGATACCGGAATGGACCAGGCACTGGTCAGTGCCAGGGCGGTGTCGAAATTGACAGAACGATTGCCAACCGCTGCCAAGCTGTTGTTGTTGGTCTCCTTGTAGGCCTCCAGACCGACGGTCCAGAAGCCGGCCTTGACCGGCAGGTCCGCCGCCAGACCGACGCGCAGCTTGGCGGGTGCCGGGGCAAAGGCGGTGTTTTTGGTGCCCAGGTCGACGCGGGCCGTCAGGCTCAGGTCCTTGGCGAAGCCGTAGCCGGTGGTGTTGCCGGTCATGGCACTGAGAGAGAAGGTGCGTTTGTAGAAGCCGTACCACTCGCTCGCGCCCGACGAGGCACCGTTGGCCGGATCGCTGTTGTCCGACTTCAGGTGATCGATGGAGAACAGGTTGGTGCCCAGCTTGTCGCCACTGACGTGGGTGAAGTTGAGCACGTTCTTGGCGACCTTGTCGGAGGTGCCGGGTTCGGACTGCGCCGCATGGTAGCGATAGCCGACAGTGTTGGAACTCCAGTCGGCGGCACTGGCCGAGGAGGCCGCTGCAATCGCGACGGCAAGTACTGAGAGATGAGCAGACAGACGCATGTTGTTTTCCTATTGACGAGTAAGACACAAAGCATCCAGAAGGATGCATCGTGGTCTCGCAATAAGCATGCCTGCTTGTTTTATTGCTCAGTTTTTGAGAGCGCACCAAATACGTTCAGCTGTCGCCGGGGCACTCAAGGGCGCACGTCCGTCACCGCGCGCTGCCGCCACGGCATCGCGGATGGCCTCCCACACGCTCACGGCCAGCATGAAAGGAGGCTCGCCCACGGCTTTGCTGCCGTGCACGTTGTCTTCGCGGTTGGCTTCAGGCCAGAAGTCGATGCGCCACCGGGCAGGGACGTCGCCGGTGGCCGGGATCTTGTAAGTGCTCGGGGCGTGGGTCAGCAGCTTGCCTTCAGCACTCCACACCAGCTCCTCGGTGGTGAGCCAGCCCATGCCCTGGATGAACCCGCCTTCCACCTGACCCAGGTCGAGAGCCGGATTGATGCTGTGGCCCACGTCGTGCAGGATGTCGACCGCCAGCACGCGCACCTCGCCGGTGAGCGTGTCGATGGCCACTTCGGTGCAGGCCGCCCCATAAGAGAAATAGTAGAACGGCCGCCCTGTGAGCGTGGCCTTGTCG
>JAYRLJ010000336.1:0-3537 GCA_041905305.1 Hylemonella sp.
CAACGAACTCGGTGACGATGACCTCGCTGCGGCTACGCGCCAGCTCCTGCAGCGCCCGGCGCTGTGCGTCCGGGGAGACATCCTTGCGATCCTTGCTCGACCGCAGATACAACGCTGCGCGCTTCATCCAGTGCCCTCATGCGATCCGCGATCAACCGGCCCAGCACCGCCGCCGCCAGCGTCGGTGAAGGTGTGCCGATTGCCCGGACTTTAACGATTTTGCCCGGTTTGCGCGGCATCGTATGTCATCAGGTTCCGGGGTTAAGGTGGCGTGGCATGGGGGACATCACCCCGAAGCCTGCGAGGTGTCCAGCCACTCGCGCCGCCGCAGCCATTGCTTGCGCATTTCGTCCCGCAAGGCATTGGCTGCTGCCTGCCCACGATGGCGGGCAATCTCGGCCATCAACGCATCCACTCGGTCTGGGTAGTAGTAGCCCTGCTTGATCCAGCTGCGTGCTTCGCACTCGCGGCGGTGGTCTTCGTCGTAGCGGACTTCAGCCACCGGCGGCGTCCCGTGCCAGCCTGCGCAGGCGCCGTTCCAGGGCATTGCGCACCACCGCCTGCAAGCCGGGCAACTGCAGTGCGGCCTCGCACTGCGCCTGGTCGAAGCTGGCCAGTGCGCGCAGGCGGTCATCGGCGGCGCAGTGGTAGGTCTGCACCGGGCCGTTGTCGGATATGTAGGCGTGGGCTTTGAAGGGGTTGTGGGCTTCGGGCTGGCGCGGGGTTGCCGCCTCGATCTGGCGTTCCAGGTCGTGGATGTGGTCGCGCACGTCCAGCAGATCGTGCCAGCGTTCTTCCCAACGCGTGGATGCTGTCGGGTTCTTGGCACGTTCGTGTGCGGCTTTGGCATCCTTGATCGCGTTGTTCAACGCGGTGTGCAGTCTCTTATCCATGGCGCTTCGCTTCTTGGATCTCGGCCCGCGCCATGTTCAGCTCGTACCAATAGGCATGCTTGCCCTGGTGGTTCCATAGGGATGGTGGGGTATTACGGAGGAAACGGCAGATGATCTCGCGGCCGATGAGCTCGGCAATCGCACCAGCTTCACGGTCTTCCATTGGGGCTGGATTTGCCTGCGAGACATGCCACAGGCCAGCAAGATACTCATCAGTGACCATGCTCAAATCGTCACTGTCGATCTTGATGCTGATAGTTGTTTTCATGCGAATTCTCCTTCGGTTGGATCTGGTGATGGCGTCCACCTCCGCTTGGCCATGGCGCGCTTGTGGATCCGCAATGGGATTTGCCCAACTGCGAGGCTGCCGGGGATGTAGGCCGATCGTCGCGGGCGGGTTTGCCATAGGTGCAGCAGCAATGCGCCACCGACGGCGGGGGCAAGCGACATCGCGGCCAGTTCGATGAGCGCGTTCATGCCTTGCCTCCGGGCTTGCCGTTGCGCACATAGCGCAGCCAGGACCTCGCTGCGGCCGGGGTGGCGCAATGCGGGCCTTTCGCCCAGGGGGATTTGCTCTTGCGCACGCGAGCAGGCGTGGCGTTGACGGGGGCGGTCATGCGGGTTCCTCCGGGGTGGCGGTGGTGGCGGCGCTTGGGCTCGGTGGTGGCGCTTTGAACACCCAGCACTTGCGGGTGCCGCCGGTGACAAAGCTGTTGACTGCGCGCACGTCGTCGAAGGGGTAGCGACGGCTGCTCTTCAGCACGCGCTTCATTTCGGTCATGTCGTGGCAGGGCAATTTCAGCCCGCGCTTGCTGACGCGTTCTTCGAAGTCGCCAAGGTTGATGGCGATGTAGGCGGGGTTGCGGCTGTGGTCCAGGCGGGTATCGCCCTGGCCGTTGATGTTGTCGAAGGTTTCCCAGAACCATGCCACCCACGGGTGGTCGGCGTTGATCGCGTTCTGCCGTGCCACCGCCATGGTGAACAGCTCGGCATGCGTGGCCGCCCACATGACCTCGGTGATGCCGGGGATCACCTCGCGCAGCGCGTCCATCAGCGCCATCATCTGGCCGTGGTTCTTGGCAATGCGGACCGATTTGATTTCGGTGGAGCGGAGCAGCTGCTCGGCGTAGGCACCGGCTTCGGCCTCGACGCGTTGCAGCACCTTGGCCTCTGCCTGCACCGCACGCAGGATGAAGCCGCTGACCTGTTCCACCGGCATCCGTTCCAACTGCTTGGCCAGCGCGCCAGTGCGCGGCGTGTGCGCGGCCTTGTCGAAGCTCAGGTGCACGATGCGCTGCAAGATGGCGTCACTGGCCTGCACCTCGGCGTTCTGGGCGATGACAATGGCGCCACGGAACGGGGAATCCTTGGTCTCGTTGCCGGCGCTTTTCACGCCGATCACGCGGGTGCTGCGGCCGTTGTAGGCGGTCTTCAGTTCGTTCCAGTCGAAGCCGCGCTGCTTGCTGCGGTCGGTGTCGCCGTCGCGGTCGGCCTCGATCAGCACCACCGGCAGGTTGGCCACCTGCGCCATCAGGCGGGCGCGGGCGGCGGCGGTGGATTTCACGGGGTCGAAGCCTTCATGTTCATCCCGGCCCAGCAGACGCCACAGGAATTCGATCAAGGTGGTCTTGCCGCTGCCGGCCTCGCCGATCACCTCCAGAAACGGGTAGCTGGCCTGCGCCTTGCGGATCTGTTCGGCAAACAAGCTGCCGAACCAGAACGCCACCGCCACCAGCCCTTTGGCGCCGAAGCACTCCCACACCAGGTTGATCCAGTCGGCCTGGTAATCCTCGGCGCTGGGGTTGATGGTCAGTGCCACCGATTGGTTGATGGATTTCAGCGAGGTCTTGCGGTCGAACTCGAAGTAGTCTTCGTCGTTCACCTTGAACAGCGCGCCATCCTTCACGCCCAGATCGCCCAGCAGGTAGCAGCCGTGCGCGGCGCTGTAGCCCACGAAGTCCAGCGCCTCGACCCGCTTGAGGCCGGTGAAATCCGCCATCACGATCTTGTCGAGCTGCGGCGTGGTACCGGAAAAGATCACGCCGGATTCCAGCCCCAGCAGGGCTTCCTTGAAGCGTGCGGCGGCGGCGATCTGGGAGGGCACCAGCGCGCCGTTGACCGGCTTGTGCTGGCCGGGCGCTGACAGCCGGATGTAGTACCAGGTTTCCTTCGTTTGCTCGGAGCGTTGGAAGTAAAGCGGTTGCGGGTTGCAGTTGGCGATGCGCGTCACCACGCCGCCCTGCGCCAGCGCCTTGTCGCGCTTTTCCTCTTCGCTCAGGCTGGCAGAGTCTTCCTTTGCCTCCAGCGCCTCCATGGCTTTCTGGTATTTGCCGTCGTCGTAGCGGAACCAGTGCAGCTGGTCGCCGTAGTCGAAGTGGAACTCGCCGCGTGGCTTGCGCTTGTACATCAGCAGCGCCTTGGCGTTGGCGCTGGGGGCCAGCAGCAGGTCGCCGTGGTAGCGGGCGGTGTCCAACGCCTCGGCGTTCAAACGGCCGCGCAGGTGCAGCTCGTTCCAGTCCTGCTTCAGACCGCCCTTGTTCGGTGTGTAGGCGCAGCGGGAGCGCCAGCCTTCCTTGCGTGCGCGTTCGTGCCACTTGCGCATGTACTGCTGGCCAGCGGCACCATCGTCCAGCGCCCACACCAG
>JAYRLJ010000337.1:0-3510 GCA_041905305.1 Hylemonella sp.
ACTACCTCGGCAAGACGGTGCAGGTCATTCCGCACGTCACCAACGAGATCCAGGAATACGTCAAGCGCGGCGCGGGTTACGAGACCGCGGACGCGGTGGACGTGGCCATCGTCGAGATTGGCGGCACCGTGGGTGACATCGAGTCCCTGCCCTTCCTGGAAGCGGTACGCCAGTTGAGCCTGCGCCTGGGGCCGAACAACACCGCCTTCGTGCACCTGACCTATGTGCCGTGGATCGCTGCCGCCGGCGAGCTCAAGACCAAGCCCACGCAGCACACGGTGCAGAAGCTGCGCGAGATCGGTATCCAGCCCGATGCGCTGCTGTGCCGTGCCGACCGCCCGATTCCGGACGACGAGCGCGAGAAGATCAGTCTCTTCACCAACGTAGCGCAATGGGGCGTGATCTCCATGCCCGATGTCGACACCATCTACAAGGTGCCGCGCGTGCTGCACGAGCAGGGCCTGGACGGCCTGATCTGCGACAAACTGCGCCTCAACACCCCGCCGGCCAACCTCAAGCGCTGGGACGACCTGGTTTACGAGGTGGAAAACCCGCAGGGCGAAGTCACCATCGCCATGGTCGGCAAGTACGTCGAGCTCACCGACAGCTACAAGTCGGTCAACGAAGCGCTGCGCCACGCCGGCATGAAGAACCATGTGCGCGTGAAGATCGAGCACGTCGATTCCGAAACCATCACCGACGATGCCGTCTCGCGCCTGGCCAAGTACGACGCCATCCTGGTGCCCGGCGGCTTCGGCAAGCGAGGCATCGAGGGCAAGATCAACACTGCCCGCTTTGCGCGCGAGAACAAGGTGCCCTACCTGGGCATCTGCCTCGGCATGCAGGTGGCCACCATCGAATTCGCGCGCCACGTGGCCGGCCTGAAGGACGCCAACAGCACCGAGTTCGAACCCAACTGCGCCAACCCCGTGATCGCGCTGATCACCGAGTGGAAGGACGCCGACGGCACCATCAAGACCCGTGACGCCAACTCCGACCTCGGTGGCACCATGCGCCTGGGTGCACAAAGCTCCGACGTCGCCAAGGGCACGCTGGCGCACCAGATCTACGGCGACGTGGTGACCGAACGGCATCGCCACCGCTACGAGGCCAACGTCAACTACCTCGACACCCTGCGCAAGTCCGGCCTCGTGATCTCCGCGCTGACGCAGCGTGAGCACCTGACCGAGATCGTGGAGTTGCCGCAGACCGTGCACCCCTGGTTCGTCGGCGTGCAGTTCCACCCCGAGTTCAAGTCCACGCCGTGGGACGGCCACCCGCTGTTCAACGCCTTCATCAAGGCCGCGTTGGACCACCAGGCCGCCGGCAAGAAAAATCTGAAGGCCGTGGCCTGAGAAAGCACGAATGAAACTCTGCGGTTTTGACGTCGGCCTGGACCAGCGCTTCTTCCTGATCGCCGGCACCTGCTCCATCGAAGGGCTGCAGATGTCCCTCGACGTGGCCGGTCAGCTGAAGGAAGCCTGTACGTCCTTGGGCATCCCCCTGATCTACAAGGGCTCCTTCGACAAGGCCAACCGCTCGTCCGGTTCGACCAAGCGTGGCGTGGGGCTGGAAACCGGCCTGAAAATCCTGGACGAGGTGCGCCGCCAGACCGGCTTGCCCGTGCTCACCGACGTGCACGACGAGTCGCAGGTGGCCGAGGTCGCCAGCGTGGTCGACGTGCTGCAGACCCCGGCCTTCCTGTGCCGCCAGACCGACTTCATCCACGCGGTGGCCAAGTCAGGCAAGCCGGTGAACATCAAGAAGGGCCAGTTCCTCGCGCCCTGGGACATGAAGAACGTGATCGACAAGGCCCGGGCCGCCGCCATGGAAGCGGGCCTGGACCCCGATCGCTTTCTGGCCTGCGAACGCGGCGTCAGCTTTGGCTACAACAACCTGGTGGCCGACATGACCAGCCTGGCAGAAATGCGCAAGTCTGGCGCACCGGTGGTGTTCGACGTGACCCACTCGGTGCAAAAGCCCGGCGGCCAAGGCACCAGCAGTGGCGGGGCCCGCGAGATGGTGCCCGTGCTGGCCCGCGCCGGCGCGGCCGTCGGCGTGGCGGGCTTCTTCATGGAGACCCACCCCAACCCGGCCGAAGCCTGGTCCGACGGCCCGAATGCCGTGCCGCTCAAGCACATGAAGGCGCTGCTGGAAACGCTGGTGGCACTGGATGACGTCGCCAAGAAGCACGGCTTTCTCGAAAACAACTTCAACGCCTGAGCCCACGGACTCCACAAGATCCCATGACTGCCGCCTACATCATTGTCGACATGAAAGTCTCCGACCCGGAGCAGTACAAGGACTACATGGCCGCTGCGCCGGCGGCGGTCAAGGCCTTCGGCGGCGAATACCTGGTGCGTGGCGGCAAGTTCGAGGTGATGGAAGGCAACTGGCAACCGGCACGCATTGCCATGCTGCGCTTTCCCAGTTTTGAGCAGGCCAAGGCCTTTTACGACGACCAGATGTACCGTGCCGCCCGCGCCAAGCGCGCCGGCGCCACCGAGTTCTTCAACATGATCCTGGTGGAGGGCGTGGCCGCCCCCGTCATCTGAACCCGATTCATCAAGTTATTCAAATCGAAAGGAAACCATGAGCGCTATTGTTGATATCGTCGGCCGCGAAGTCCTGGACTCGCGTGGCAACCCCACCGTGGAATGCGACGTCCTGCTGGAATCCGGCGTGATGGGCCGCGCCGCCGTGCCGTCCGGTGCCTCCACCGGTTCGCGTGAAGCCATCGAGCTGCGCGACGGTGACAAAAGCCGCTACCTGGGCAAGGGCGTGCTCAAGGCCGTTGAATACATCAACACCGAAATCAGTGAAGCGGTGCTGGGCCTGGACGCCTCCGAGCAAGCCTTCCTGGACAAGACCCTGATCGACCTCGACGGCACCGAAAACAAGAGCCGCCTGGGCGCCAACGCCATGCTGGCCGTCTCCATGGCCGTGGCCCGCGCCGCTGCCGAAGAAGCCGGCCTGCCCCTGTACCGTTACTTCGGCGGCATGGGCGCGGTGCAGATGCCGGTGCCGATGATGAACGTCATCAACGGTGGCGCGCACGCCAACAACAACCTTGACCTGCAGGAGTTCATGATCCTGCCGGTGGGCGCCCCCAACTTCCGTGAAGCGGTGCGTTATGGCGCCGAAGTGTTCCACGCGCTGAAGAAGATCATCCACGACAAGGGCATGAGCACCGCGGTCGGTGACGAAGGTGGCTTCGCCCCCAGCGTGGCCAGCCACGAGGCCGCCATCCAGCTGATCCTGGAAGCCATCGACAAGGCCGGCTACACCGCCGGCGAGCAGATCGCCCTGGGCCTGGACTGCGCCGCCAGCGAGTTCTACAAGGACGGCAAGTACCACCTCGAAGGCGAAGGCCTGGTGCTGTCCGCCACCGAGTGGACCGACATTCTCGCCACCTGGTGCGACAAGTACCCCATCATCAGCATCGAAGACGGCATGCACGAAGGCGATTGGGAAGGCTGGAAGATCCTGACCGAGCGCCTGGGCCAGAAG
>JAYRLJ010000338.1:0-3510 GCA_041905305.1 Hylemonella sp.
CGCGCGCAACGCACGGTTTTGCACGTAGATCAGGTCGCCGGCATCGGTCTCCATGGTGTAGCGGGCGTCGAGCTCGGCGAGGCGGTCGTTGACGATGAGCTGGTAGTCTGCGCCGCCGGGCAGTATGCGGGCTGTCCAGCCGCGGCCCGACGCCTGGCCGCCCAGGATGGGGATGAGGCGGCGCAGGCCGTGCACGGTGCGGCCGACCTCCTGCGGTTGGCCGACCTCCACGCTGAGTTCGGCGAAGAGTTCCAGTTGGGGCGGGGCGATGGCAGTCATGCACCCAGCTTAAGCCGCGGTGGCACGCTGCGTTGTCATCCCTTAAGATGACACGCGAGCGAGACACAACACCATGAGAAAGTGGACACCCACCGACAGCAGCGGCGGCGCGGCGCGTCACGCGCACGCGCTGGCGGCGCTGATCAGCCAGCTGGGGCAGCCGCGCTTCAGCGCGACGCTATTGCAGACCCTGCAGCCGCTGGTGCCCGCGGCCTCGTTCTCCATCTACCGCACCGGGCGCGCCTGTGTGCCGCAGCTCTTCATGTCCGGCAGCCTGGGCGTGCCTGACACCACGCGCGACTGCTGGCATGCCTACCTCTCGGGCCCCTACCGCAGTGACCGCACGCTGATGCATGAGTGGCTGCAGCCGGACCAGCCGCTGCTGTGCCACATCACCGCCCAGGAAGTGCCAGGCGAGCACCGCGCGCGCGTCTACGAGGCGCACGGTGTGGCCGAGCGCGTCTCGGTGGTTCAGGCCGACGCGCAGGCGGTGTTTGCCGTCAACTTCTACCGCCACCAGCACCAGGCGCCGTTCAACGACGGTCAAGTGGCCGAGTTCGAGGCGCTGGCGCCGGCCTTGCTGGCTCTGGCGCGCAAGCACATTGCGCTCACGCCCGAAGGGCCGGCCACGCCGGCGGACAGCCGCAGCCGCCTGCTGGCGCTGCAGCCGGCGCTGACGCCGCGCGAACTCGATGTGTGCGTGCGTCTGCTGGCCGGTATGACCTATGACGGCATTGCCAGCGATCTGGGCCTGAGCGTGCCCAGCGTCAAGACCTATCGCAACCGCGCCTTTGCCCGCTTGGGCATCCACTTCCGCAACGAGCTGTTTGCCCTGCTGCTCGGCGGGGCGCAGCGTCGGCTTCAGGCGTAGGTGATCCAGTCGGCCAGCGCCGGCTGGTCGAGGTGCGGCAGCGTGTTGTAGCTCAGCAGCGTGTGGCGCTTCGGGTTGTACTGGAACTCGGTCACCGCACTGTTGCGGATACGCAGGTTGAGCTCGATGGTGGTCTCGGGCGTGGTGCCCAGCACCTGGCCCACCGCGGTGGCAATCGGCCCGCCGCTGGAGACGATCAGCACATGACCGCTGTAGTTCTGCCGCACGTGGTCGAGTGCGCTCTTCACGCCCGCCAGGAACTCGTCGTAGCTCGGCATGCCCTGGGGGCTGACCACGCCGTTCATCCACTGCGTCAGGCCGTCGCGCAGCAGGCGGAAGTGGTGCCGGTACAGCTCCGGCGTGTCGGGCTTGGGCAGCGGCTGCGGGTGGATGGCGGCAATCACTGCTGCGCTGTCGTACTCGTTCAATCCCTCGCGGGTTTGAACGTCATGGCTGTAGCCCGCCCCTTCGGCAATGCCGGCCCAGGTCTGCGCATGGCGGCGCAGCGTGCCGGTGAGCACGGCGTCGAAGCTCACGCCGCGCTCGCGCCAATACTGGCCCAGGCGCACGCTCTGGCGTTGGCCAAGCTCGCTCAGGTTGTCGTAATCATCGGCACCAAAAGAGGCCTGGCCGTGGCGCACGAGGTAGAGGGTTCCCATGCCCTGAATTGTGGCAAAAAGTGCCTCTGGTCTTTGTCGCTAGTGCGACGTCAGCTATCAAATCAGGAGCATTGTGCGGCGTCAGGACGTCAGTTGCAGCGGCCCGCGTGGCGTCTGCAGCCGTGCCTGCAGCCGCGCCGGCCCGGGCTGCACGGCCACCGTGTCCAGGCCGATGGCGCGGTAGGCGTCTGCCAGCGCCTGGGCCTGTGGGTGCTGCACCGTCAGCTGCTCCAGCGTGACGCCGCTGGCCGGCATGCCGTGCGCCGGGTGTACCGCGCCCCACTGGATCAGCGTGGGCAAGGCGCCGTCATACAGGCGCTGGCCGTCGTCGCGCACCGTGATCTGCCATTGCAGCAGGCCCTGCGGCGTGGCGCGTTCGGCCTGCAGCACCGCGCCGCGCTCGATGCCCTGCGCGCGCAGCGCCGCCACGGCCGCTGCCGCGTCCGGCACACGGGCGACTAAGTGCGCCAGCTGCGGCCCCTGGCGTTGCACGCGCTCGCGCAGCGCCGCATCGTCCATGTCGAACCAGCGCCGGCGCGCAGGCGGCGTGGCGCCGGGGTCAATGGCGATGATCTCGAAGTAGGCGGCGGGAAACCGTGTACTGGCGATGCTGAACAGCCGGTTGTGTGTGCCCATGAGCGCATGCTGCCCGCCCGGGCCGGGCGCGATGCCCAGCGTGGCTTCGCACCAGGCCACGCCCTCGGTCAGCGTGGCGGCTAGCACCACCAGGTGGTCGACTTCGGCGCGCGGCGCAGAGGCCATCAGAGCTGCACCTGCCCGCTGATGCAGCTGACCACCTGGCCGCCGACCCAGACCTGGCCCTGCGCATCCCGCTCCAGCAGCACACGGCCGGCGCGGCCCAGGCAGGTGCCCTGCGATGCCAGGTAGCGCTCGGGCAGATGGCCCTCGGCCATGAGCCACTGCGCCAGGCTGGCGTTGAGGCTGCCGGTGACCGGGTCTTCGGTGATGCCCACGGGCGCAGCGAAGGCGCGCACCTCCAAGTCGGGCGCGGCCTGCTGCGGCGCATCGCCGACGTGTTCTGCAAAGGCGCGTGCCTCGCGGCTCGACTTTGCTATTAGATTGATAGCGGGTTGCGCCGATTCGACGGCGCAGACGCCCACTTTCTGCTTGAGATCCTTGAGCATGGCGTGATTCGGTTCCAGCGCCAGCACGGTGTCCATGCTGTCGAGCAGCAGGCCCAGCCATTGCGGGCCGTTGTCCAGCAGCTGGGCGGCGCGGATCTGCGCCGTGCTGATGCCCAGCGCCTGCGCCACCCGGGCCAGCAACTCGGGTGCCGGTGTGCTGCGCTTGAGCGACGGCGCGGCAAAGGCCAGGTGGTGGCCGGCGCGGCGGATGTTTACCAGGCCCACGGCGCATTCCTGCACGATGACGTCGGCTTGCTGCGGCTGTCCGCCGTGCTCCAGCCAGGCGTGGCAGCTGCCCAGTGTCGGGTGGCCGGCAAAGGGTAGCTCGGCGCCCGGGGTGAAGATGCGCACGCGGTAGTCGGCGCCCGGCTGCGTGGGCGGCAGCACGAAGGTGGTCTCTGAGAGGTTGGTCCAGCGTGCGAAGTGCTGCATGGCCTCGTCACTCAGGCCCGAGCCGTCGAGCACCACGGCGAGCGGGTTGCCGTAGTAGGGGGTGGCGGTGAAGACGTCGACTTGCTTGAACGGGCGGCTGCGTTGATGGCTCATGGCGTGTTTT
>JAYRLJ010000339.1:0-3499 GCA_041905305.1 Hylemonella sp.
CTCGGCTGGAGGCGGTGCAGGTGGAATCGTTCGGCAGCCCGACCGAGGCGCGTTTCACTCCCGCCACCCGCAGCTTCAATCCGGGCAGCTACGCACTGGGTGCGCTGTGGAAGGTGGCGCCCGCCTGGCAGTTGAGCGGCAACCTGTCATGGAACGAGCGCGCCCCGAAGGACTACGAGCTGTTTGCCGACGGCCAACACGTGGCCACCAACGCCTACGAGATTGGCAACGCCAACCTGGACAAAGAGCGTTCCACCAACGTCGACGTCGGCCTGGCCTGGCAGCGCGGTGCGCACCGTGCGCGGCTGCAGGTGTTCCAGCACCTGTTCAGCAACTACATCTCGCTGGAAGGCACGGACCTGTCGGCTGATCCGCCGCGCTACACCTATACCCAGGTGCAGGCGCGCTTCACGGGCGCCGAACTGAGCGGCAACATCCGCCTGCTGGATGCCGGCCACAAGCTCGACCTGGGGCTGCGCGCCGACAGTGTGCGTGCCGACAACACCAGCACCGGCCAGCCGCTGCCGCGCATTGCGCCGCTGCGCCTGGGTGCCACATTGATGTGGTCCAGCGGGCCGTGGGGTGTGCGCCTGGGCGTGGACCAGAGTGCGGCACAGGACCGCGTGCCCGATGGCCAGCGCGCCACCGGTGGCTACACGCTGTGGAACGCGGCGCTGACCTACCGCGCCAAGGCCGGCCGCTCCAACCTGCTGTGGTACGCGCGGCTGGACAACATCGGTGACACGCTGGCCTACTCGGCCACGTCCATCCTGACGCAGACCGCCGCCGGCAAGGCGCCGCTGCCCGGGCGCAGCCTGAAGGCAGGCGTGCAGATCGTGTTCTGACGCGCGCGGCGCTTGTGATGGCCCCGGCCCGCTTGGCGTGCCGGGGCTTTTTTGCGGCCGCGTCATGGCCCTGACACCACTGCCGGGTACAGTCGGGTCTGTCCTGTGCTGGTCTGGAACCCCATGAGCATCCGCAACCTCGACTTTCTGCTCACACCGTCCTCGGTGGCCGTCTTCGGTGCCTCCGACCGTCCGGCCAGCGTGGGCGGCACGGTGTGGCGCAACCTGCGCCAGGGCTTTGGCGGCGCGGTGTACGCCGTCAATCCCAAGCACAGTCTGCTGGATGGCCAGCCGGTGTACGCCAACGTCCAGGCCTTGCCGCACACGCCCGATCTGGCGGTGATCTGCACGCCGCCGGCCACGTGCCGCCGTGGTGCTGACGGCCGGGCTCGATGCGGTGCAGAAGCAGGCCATGCTGGACGCCGCGCGGCCCAAGCTGCTGCGCATCCTCGGCCCCAACTGCATCGGCCTGCTGGCGCCGCACCTTGGGCTCAATGCCAGCTTTGCACACGTGGGTGCCTTGCCAGGGGAACTGGCCTTTGTCACCCAGTCAGGTGCCCTGATGACCGGCATGCTGGACTGGGCGCAGTCGCGCGGCATCGGTTTCTCACATTTCATCTCGCTCGGTGAGCATGCCGACGTGGACTTCGGCGACCTGCTCGACTACCTGGCCAGCGACGCCAAGACGCGCGCCATCCTGCTCTACATCGAATCGATCGAGGCACCGCGCAAGTTCATGTCGGCCGCGCGCGCGGCGGCGCGCAACAAGCCGGTCATCGTGGTCAAGGCCGGGCGCTCGCAGCAGGGGCAGCGCGCCGCGGCCTCGCACACTGGCGCACTGGCCGGCTCCGATCTGGTCTACGACGCGGCCATTGCGCGCGCCGGCATGTTGCGGGTGGACACGCTGCAGCAACTTTTTTTGGCGGCCGAGACACTGGCGCGCTTCCGCACCAACAGCTGTGACGCGCTGACCATCTTCACCAACGGCGGTGGTGCCGGCGTGATGGCGGCCGACGCTGCTGCCCATGCCGGCGTGGAACTGGCCGAGCTGGCACCCGCCACGCTGCAACGGCTCGACGTGCTGCTGCCGGCCAACTGGTCGCATGGCAACCCGGTGGACATCATTGGCGACGCGCCGGTCGAGCGTTATGTGCAGGCGTTGCAGGCTCTGGCCGAGGACCCGGCCGCCGGCGCCGTGCTCTTCATCCATGCACCCACGGCCATCGTGCCCAGCGCTGCCATTGCCCGTGCTCTGGTGCCACTGGCGCACGCCGAGCCGCCGCGATTGCTGAGCTGCTGGCTGGGCGACGGGGCGGTGGACGAGGCGCGCCAAGTCTTCCGCGCCGCCGGCATTGCGGGCTTCGAGACGCCGGAGGAGGCGGTGCGTGCCTTTGCCATGGGTGTGACCTACCGGCGCAACCAGGCGCAGTTGCTGGAGGCACCACCCGCATCGGCGCCGGGCGCGCCGATGGACACCGCCGCGGTACGCGCGTTGGTGCAGCAGGTGCTGGCCGAAGGGCGCGAGATGCTCAGCGAGGTGGAGGCCAAGGCGGTGCTGGCGGCCTACCGTGTGCCGGTGGTGGCCACGCAGCGCGTGGCGCGGGAACCCGCCGCCGCGGTGGCCGCGGCCGAGGCCATCGGCTACCCGGTGGTGCTGAAGATTCTGTCGGAAGACATCTCGCACAAGTCCGATGTCGGTGGTGTGGTGCTCAACTTGCATAGCGCGGCCGAGGTCGCGGCGGCAGCGCAGGCCATGCTGGCGCGCGTGCGCCAGCAGCGGCCGCAGGCGCGTCTGCAAGGCTTTACCGTGCAGGCTCTGGTGCGGCGCGCGCAGGCGCAGGAGTTGATCGTGGGAGCCAGCATCGACCGCGTGTTCGGCCCGGTGATCCTGTTCGGCCAGGGCGGCACGGCGGTGGAGGTGCTGGCGGACCGCGCGGTGGCGCTGCCACCGCTGAACGTGCCGCTGGCGCGCGCCCTGGTGGCGCGCCCCCGGGTGGCCAAGTTGTTGAACGGCTGGCGCGACACGCCGGCGGTGGACCAGGATGCCCTGCACGGTGTGCTGGTGGCGGTGTCGCAGCTGCTGGCCGACGTGCCTGAAATTGCCGAACTCGACATCAACCCCTTGATCGCCAACTTCGAAGGCGTGGTGGCGCTGGATGCGCGCATCCGCCTCAGCCGGGAACGGCCCGCCGGTGCCGAGCGCTTCGCCATCCGGCCCTACCCGGCCGAGCTGGCGGAAACGCTGTCCTGGGGTGATCGCACCTTGACGCTGCGGCCGATCCGGCCCGAGGACGAGGCGCAGCACCTGGCGTTTCTGGAGCGGCTGGACCCGGAGGACATCCGCATGCGCGTGTTCTACAGCCGGCGCAGCATCGAACGCAGCGAGCTGGCGCGCCTGACGCAGATCGACTACGCGCGCGAGATGGCCTTCATTGCCGTGGCGCCGGGCCCGGCGGGGGTGGACGAGACGCTGGGCGTGGTGCGTGCCGTGACCGATCCTGACAACCTGGCAGCCGAATTCGGCGTCATCGTGCGCTCTGACCTCAAGGGCAGGGGCTTGGGCCGCTTGCTGATGGACAAGCTGATCCGCTACCAGCGCGCGCGGCACGCAGCGCATCGTGGGCGACGTCATCCTGGAAAACACCGGCATGCGT
>JAYRLJ010000340.1:0-3487 GCA_041905305.1 Hylemonella sp.
ACCCCGTTGTCTCGCACCATCCGCGATCTGGAGGACCGGTGGGGCGTGACGCTATTCATTCGCGCGCCGCGCAGGTTGGAGCTCACTCCCGCGGGGGCCAAGCTGCTGACCCATGCTCGCAGCCTGCTTATCCGGATGGAGCGCGCCAGGCGTGCGGTGCGGGCCGTCGATGCCCGCTATCGGGAGCCCCTACGCATCGGCGTGGATGATAGCGCGGTGCAGCCAAGGCTGGCCGAGTGCCTGAGCCGCTGGAGGCAGCTTGGTCCCGAAATCCCAGTGGAGCTCACGGAGATGCATGCAGTGGAGTTGTTGGCTGCGCTGCGCAGCGAGGAGGTGGATGTTGGATTCTCCTTCGGCCTGCAGGACGACGAAGCCATCGCGCAGGTGCCTGCATGGCGCAGCCATATGGTGGCGATTCTCTCTCCGGAGCACGAACTGGCCGGGCGTCAGGCTGTTTCATGGAGAGCACTGATGTCCTTTCCCGCCATTTCGTATTCCTCGACTTTTCATCCGGGACTGTATCGACAGGTGGCGTCAGTCGTGCGGGAGAAGGCGCTGTCTCCGGTGATCGCGGCGGAGGCGCGGAGCCTGTCTGGCTACCTGACCCGGGTCGCGGTGGGGCAGGGCGTCGGGGTGGCAGACGCCGACCACATGCATACGCTGCAGCGTCGCGACATCGTGGTGCTTCCATTGGTCGAACCCGCGCACTTCACGACCTATGTGCTGCACAAGCACCAGCGTTTCGGACTGGCCGAGCCGGTGCAACGTTTCCTTACCCATGTCAGCACTTTGACGTGACTGTTACGCAGCAGGGCTCTGCCGCATCCAGGGCTCGCGCCATCGGCTTTGGACATGGGGTCGCATGGAGTACATGCTCACCGCCCGGGGAGGCCGGGAGCGTGTTCCTGGTCACTGAATCCAGCCAGCCAACGGCGTTGTCCTGAGACGTGCCCGCCAGCCTGCGCTGCGCTACGCCCGGATGGGTGGGCCGCGCGGCGCATCGGTTCCAGACTCTCGCCATGCGTGCCACGGGGTGCGCATGCGCATGGCGCAGGTTGGCGCCGAAGGAACAAGCGGGCATGGCATCTCGATCAGAGGCGGGCAAGGAGCGGGCATCTTCCGCCCATACCGGCATCCTGTTCGGCCAGATCACGGCCGTCATCGGTGTCACCGTGGGGGGAGTGTGGGTGGCCACGCAGTGGACGGCGCATGCGCTGGGCTACCAGCCGCGCCTGGGTGTCGCATGGTTCGAGCTGTCGGGGCTTCCAATCTACGAGCCCTGGAAGCTCTTCGCGTGGTGGTACTGGTACGACGCCTATGCGCCCGAGGTCTTCTTGCGTGGCGGTGCCATCGCGGCTTCCAGCGGGTTGCTCGCCACCGGGGTGGCCATTGGCATGGCCGTGTGGCGCTCGCGCCTGGCCCGGCGCGTCACCACCTATGGCTCCGCACGCTGGGCCGAGCGCGAGGACATCGACAAGGCTGGGCTGACCGGCCCGGCCGGTGTGGTTTTGGGCCGGGCGCCTGGTCGGGACGGTGCCTACCTGCGCCACGAGGGGCCTGAGCATGTGATGGCTTTCGCCCCTACGCGCTCGGGCAAGGGCGTGGGCCTGGTGGTCCCCACGCTGCTGTCCTGGCCCGGCTCCGCCGTGGTCCACGACATCAAGGGAGAAAACTGGCATCTCACGGCGGGCTGGCGTGCGCGCTTCTCGCACTGCCTGTTGTTCAACCCGACCGATGCACGCTCGGCGGCCTACAACCCCTTGCTGGAAGTGCGGCGTGGCGTGCACGAGGTGCGCGACGTGCAGAACATCGCTGACATCCTGGTGGACCCCGAGGGTGCGCTGGAGCGGCGCAACCACTGGGAGAAGACCAGCCATGCGCTGCTGGTAGGCGCCATCCTGCACGTGCTCTATGCCGGCGAAGACAAGACCCTGCGCGGTGTCGCCAACTTCCTCTCCGATCCGGCCTGTCCCTTCGAAGTGACGCTGCACCGCATGATGACCACGCCGCACCTGGCGGCGGAGCAGGGCGGTGCGCCGCACCCGGTGGTGGCCTCAGCTGCCCGGGAGGTGCTCAACAAGAGCGAGAACGAACGCTCTGGCGTGCTGTCCACGGCCATGAGCTTCCTGGGCCTGTACCGTGATCCGACGGTCGCCGAGGTCACCTCGCGCTGCGACTGGCGCATCGCCGACCTGATTGCCTCGGCGCATCCGGTGTCGCTGTACCTGGTGGTGCCGCCCTCGGACATCAGCCGCACCAAGCCGTTGATCCGCCTGGTCCTCAACCAGATCGGGCGGCGCCTGACCGAGTCGCTGGACGGCTCGGACGGCATCGAGCGCCGGCACAAGCTGCTGCTGATGCTCGACGAGTTTCCGGCCCTGGGGCGCCTC
Organism: Hylemonella sp.; assembly: GCA_041905305.1. GTDB lineage: Bacteria > Pseudomonadota > Gammaproteobacteria > Burkholderiales > Burkholderiaceae_C > Hylemonella. The sequence continues at coordinate 2,391 of JAYRLJ010000340.1, forward strand.
GACTTCTTCGAGTCGGCGCTGGCCTTCATGGCGGGCTATGGGCTGCGGGCCTTCCTGATCGCGCAGTCGCTCAACCAGATCGACAAGGCCTATGGCCTCAACCACGCGATCCTGGACAACTGCCACGTCCGCATCGCGTTCGCCACCAACGACGAACGCACGGCCAAGCGGATCTCCGACGCGCTGGGCACGGCCACCGAACTGCGCGCCCAGCGCAATTACGCAGGCCACCGGCTGGCACCCTGGCTGGGCCACCTGATGGTCTCGCGGCAGGAGACGGCACGCCCGTTGCTCACGCCCGGCGAGGTGATGCAGATGCCGCCTGACGATGCCGTGGTCATGGTCTCGGGCCACGCGCCGATCCGGGCGCGCAAGCTGCGCTACTACCAGGATCGGAATTTTTTGGTGCGGGTGCTGGATGCGCCGGTGCTGGGGGGCGGCGGCTATGTCGACCGACCGGCGGGGCGGCAGGATGACTGGAGCACGCTTCCGGTGCTGGCGGCGGCTTCGGCCGCCATGGCCGGTGGTGCGGGCGATGCGGGTGATGCGGGTGGTACGGCCGATGAGGGCGGGCACCAGCTCAAGCCGGAACTGGAAGCCGCGTTCGTGCCTTCGCGCGACGACGGGGCGCAGGACCTGATCCTGCTGGAGGACGAGCGCGATGACGATGGCGCGCCCCTGCTGCCGCGCGACTTGGACCGTCAGTTGGTGCGCAGCGCGAGCCTGGCGGCTCTGGACCCTGATGACGGGATCGTCCTGTGACGCGGGCCCGCCTGAACATCTTCGTCGAGCCCGAGCACGCACGGCGCCTGGAGGACCTGTCGGCACACCGGGGTGTCTCCAAGTCCTCGGTGATCGCGGCGGCGCTGGCGTCCTTCCTGTCGCCGGATGCGATGGACCAGCGCGAAGCAGCGACGGCCAAACGCCTGGACCGGCTATCGCGCCAGTTCGAGCGCCTGGAACGAGACCAGTCCATCCTGATCGAGACCGTGGCGCTGTACCTGCGCCACTACCTGACCGTGGCCCTGCCGGTGCCCGAGCAGCAACAGGAGGCCTTGCGCGCCCAGGGGCGCGCCCGCTATGCGCAGTTCATCGAG
>JAYRLJ010000341.1:0-3461 GCA_041905305.1 Hylemonella sp.
CAATTGAGCCGGGCCTACCTGCAGCACCCGCAAGTGGACCAGGACCTGACCCTGACCGCCTATCTGCTGGGCCTGCGACTCCAGGACTGGGATTTGGCCGTTCAGGCGTTGACGCAGCGGCGTCAGCGCTGGCCGCAGTTGGAGGTGGACAGCTGGTACAAGCTCGGCCAGCTGTATGCGCGGCCCGAGTTGCGGGATGCCGCCCGGGCCCAGCAAGCCTTTCAGGCTGCGCTGGACGCGGCGCCAGCCTCATTCCGCGACAAGGTGCGCGCCGTGATTCCCCAGCCTTACCGGGATGCGCTGCGCCCGCCTGCGCCGTTGAAGCCCTGACCTTGGGTCAGATGTCGTCCAGCAGCGGGTAGGGCAGCGGCAGCAGCTGCAGCGCCAGCCCGTCTGCCTGGCCCACCCGCAGGCCAGGCCCGCTGGCGGCAGTCGTCTGCATGGAGACGATGGCGTCGAAACCGCCGCCCGGCGCCGCAGCGGCCTGCGCCACGGTGCCACAGGGCTGACTCGGATCGGCCAGATCGAAGACCTCCTGGCCGGCCTGCAGAGACGACTCGCAGTGTGCAAGATAGGCGCGGCGTTTGAGCGTGCCGCGGAACTGGCTGCGCGCCACCACCTCCTGGCCTGGGTAGCAGCCTTTCTTGAAGTTCACGCCACCGACCGATTCGTAGTTCAGCATCTGCGGCACAAAGGCCTCGACGATCGGCGCCGTGACGGAGGCGATACCGCTGCGCACCTCCGCCCACAGCCAATCCTCCATGCGCAGAGCCGGTCCGGCCGGGGCCGGCTCGCTCACCGGCGCCACCCAAAGGGCGCGCAGGTTGCCGTCGGACGGGGGAAGTTGCACCAGATTGGCAGCACCCAAATCGACCTTGGACCAAGCAGCGCGTGCGCCAGAAGCTATATTTTCGATAGCACTCCCCGCCACGCCGCAGAGCGCGAAGTCGGCCGTGGCATCGCTCAGCTTGACCTTGGCCCGCAGCACGAACATCGACAGGCGCTTGAGTGTCGGCGCCAGCAGGTCACGGCTGCACACTAGAAGGATCTCGGTGTGGCTGCGCTTGAAACCGATGAAACTGGCCAGCATGCGGCCTTTGGCCGAGCAGAACGCCGCCAGCCGTGCCTCGGACAGACCGAGCAGGGCAAAGTCCTGTGTCAGCTGGCCGTGCAGGAACTTGGCCGCATCTTCGCCTTCGGCACGGATCAGGCCTAGGTGGGGCAGGGGAGTGATTCCATTGAGCATATGTTGCATGGGGCTGAATTATCATCGTCCATCGACTTCATGAAGGAAACAGGGTTGTGCGTCTGTGGTTTGTAGGCCTGCTGCTGGTGGCCGGCTTGGTGGGGGCAGGGGCAGTCTGGTGGCTCAACGAGCCACTGGCGCTGCGCGGTGATCCGGTCGATCTGGCCATCGAGCCAGGGACGTCGGCGCGCGGGGTGGCGCAGGCTGCGGTCGACGCCGGCGTGCAGACCGACGCGGCCCTGCTTTACTGGTGGTTCCGTCTGTCGGGCCATGCGCGTGAAATCCGCGCCGGCAGCTACGAGATCGGCTCGGGTACAACCCCACGCAGCCTGTTGCGCAAGCTGGTCCGCGGTGAGGAAGCCCTGCGCGCCGTCACGCTGGTGGAAGGCTGGAATTTCCGCCAGGTGCGGGAGGCGCTCGCCAAGGCTGAGCAGCTCCGCCCCGACACCCGCGGCCTGGCTGACCACGTCCTCATGGCGCAGCTGGGCCGCCCCGGCCTGCACCCGGAAGGGCGCTTCTTCCCTGACACCTACACCTACGCCAAGGGCAGCAGCGATCTGGCGGTATTGCGCCGCGCACTGCGCGCCATGGACCAGCGGCTGGATGCCGCCTGGCGCCAGCGCGCCCCTAACTTGGCTTTGAAGACCCCCGAGGAGGCTCTGATCCTGGCCAGCATTGTGGAGAAGGAGACCGGCCGCCCGAGCGACCGGCCCATGATTGCCTCGGTTTTCCACAACCGGCTGCGCATCGGCATGATGCTGCAGACCGACCCGACCGTGATCTACGGCCTGGGCACCAGCTTCGACGGCAACCTGCGCAAGCGTGACCTGCAGACCGACACCCCTTGGAACACCTACACCCGTGCCGGCCTGCCGCCTACACCCATTGCCATGCCGGGCAAGGCGGCCCTGCTGGCGGCGGTGCAGCCGGCGCAAAGCAAGGCGCTGTACTTTGTCGCCCGCGGTGATGGCACGAGCCACTTCAGTAGCACGCTGGACGAGCACAACCGCGCGGTCAACAAGTACCAGCGTGGACAATAGCGACATGAACAGCGGTAACAACCCCGGGCCCCGCAGCGGCGCGGGCGGACTCTTCATCAGCTTCGAAGGCATTGACGGCGCCGGCAAATCCACCCACGTCAACAGCCTGGCGCAGGCGTTCCGGGCCCGGGGCCGCACCGTAACGCTCACCCGCGAGCCCGGCGGCACGCCCTTGGCTGAAAAACTGCGCACCATCGTGCTCAACGACCCGATGGACGCCATGACCGAGGCCCTGCTCGTCTTCGCCGCCCGGCGCGACCACCTGCAGCAGTGCATCGAGCCCGCGCTGGCGCGCGGCGAGGTGGTGCTGTGCGACCGCTTCACCGATGCCACCTTTGCCTACCAGGGCGGCGGCCGCGGCTTCGACCGGGCGGTGCTGACGCAACTGGAGCGCTGGGTCCAGACCGTGGCGCCGAGCGGCGTGCCGCTGTTGCGGGAGCCGGATCTGACGCTCTGGTTCGACCTTGATCCGGCCATTGCGGCCGAGCGCCTGGCTTTGGCCCGTGTGCCGGACAAGTTCGAGGCACAGCCGGTCGAATTCTTCCGCCGCGTGGCCGCGGGGTATGGTGAGCGCCTGGCGGCGGCGCCGCAGCGCTTTGCGCGCATCGAGGCCAACCAGCCCATCGAGGCCGTCTGGCGGGACGTGCAGGGCATCATCCGGGCCCGCGGGTGGCTGGCATGAGCACGCCGGCGCCCTGGATTGAACAGCAAAGCCGCCAGTTGTTGGCGCAGCGCGGCCATGCCTGGCTGCTGCAAGGGCCGTCGGGCCTCGGCCAGTACGAACTGGCACTGTCGCTGGTGCGTGCCTGGCTATGCGAGGCACCGGGCGAGCAGGGCGCTTGTGGCCAGTGCCCCAGCTGCCACGCCATCGACGTACGCACCCATGCCGATCTCTGCGTACTGATGCCAGAGGTCGTGATGCTGGAGCTGGGATGGCCGCTGGACGAGAAATCCCAATCCGAGCTCGATGAGAAGAAGCGCAAACCGAGCAAGGAAATCCGCATCGAGGCGATGCGCGACGCGATTGAATTTGCCCAGCGCACCAGCGCGCGCGGGCGTGGCAAGGCGGTGCTGGTTTTTCCGGCCGAGCGCATGAACAACGTCACCGCCAACGCCCTGCTCAAGACCCTGGAGGAGCCCCCGGGCGATGTGCGCTTTGTGCTGGCCAGCGAGGC
>JAYRLJ010000342.1:0-3459 GCA_041905305.1 Hylemonella sp.
GAGAAAGAAGTAGCCGTCACCATCCTGCCGGCCCAAGTCACCGGTGTATAGCCATCGCCGGCCGTCGCCCAGGTCTGGCCACAGGCTCTGCTCGTGTCCAGAGTTGCAATAGCCGACAAACACGTTCGGGCCGCTGACCACCAGCGCCCCCGCCTCGCCAACCGCGCAGTCGCGCACGAACCGTCCGGATTCGTCAAGCACGACGGCCTTCATGTCCTGCCCGGGCAGCCGCAGGCCGATGGAACCGGTGCGCCGCTCTCCCCGCGGAGGGTTGCAGGTGCTGACGCAGGTCGCCTCGGTCAGGCCGTAGCCCTCAAGGACCTTCAGCCCCGTCGCCCGCTGGAAGGCATGCATCAATTCCACCGGCATCGGCGCGGCGCCGCAGAGCCCGTATTCCAGCGAACTGAGGTCGCGACCCTGCGTGGGCTGCTGCAACAGCGCCGCATAGATCGTGGGAACCCCGCTGAAGAAATTGATCCGGTGGCGCTCGACCAGCTCCCAGAAATGCTTGATGACGCCGTCGCCGCGGTATCCTTCGGGCGTGCCGAGAATCACGTGTGCCCCGCGCGAAAACGGTAACAGGCCGGTGACCAGGACGCCATTGACGTGGAACAGCGGCAAGCCGCAGAAGAGGGTCTTCCCGGGTGCAATGCTGTTGCCGAGGAACTGGGCCGTGCTCCACGCATTGGCGACTTCGTTCGCATGCGTGCGCATCGCCATTTTCGGCGCGCCGGTGGTGCCGCCGGTGCAGAAGTACGAGGAGCGGTCGCCGGGCCGAATGATTCGCCCGCTGACCAGGCGGTCCGCTGGCTGGGTCTGTAAACCTTCGATGAAGTCGTGAACGGCGACGCGATCTGCCAGGTCATTCTCGGCAAGCGCGTTGCACCACGGGGCTGGACCGGCCGGGTTGACGAGCACGACATGCTCGAGGCTGCCGACCCGACTCAATACCGGCCGCAGCTTTGACCAGAGGTCCACGCCGGGGGCGTCCGCCAGCGTGATGAGCACCTTTGCCTTGCCCGCGCTGAGCAACTCGGCAATGGCCGCCGGCGCCAGCATGGGATTGATGGGAAAGCAGATGCCTGCGGCCTGCCCGCCCCAGATCGCGAGATGGGCTTGTGGGAGGTTGGGAAGAACGATCGCAACCACGTCGTCGCGGCCGACCGCCAGCGCGTGGAGGAAATTGGCCGTTGCGTTGATACCGTTCAACAGTGTTTCGTAGGTCCATACCTGTGGATGCGCATGGCCATCAACGCGGGCGAAGTACGATAGTGCCGGCGCATTGCGGTGGCGGCGCGCGGACGCGCGGATCATGTCATAGGTGCAGTTCGGCAGCGATCCGCTGCGGTCGCGCGGGTGCGCTTGCTCGATGGCGAGCACATCTGCCATTGAGGTCACTCCGGTCATGCGCCACCCCCTACCGGATTTGGCGTCATGGCAGCAGCACCGCCCTGCCGGGAAGGCCCGCCGACACGTGCTCGAACGCGGCAATCGCGTTTTCAAATGGCACGGCAATGCCAACCGGCAGCGCCAGCCTGCCGGCCTGCACGCTCTCCCCAAGCGCCTCGAGCGCGGCGCGGTCGGGCTTGAAGAGCGTCCAGGCGTAACTGGCCTTGGGGGCGCGCGAAGCGACGATGGCACGAACCCGTCTCCACTCGCGGCGACATACCAACGGGCCGCGCAGCCACCCCAGCCGATCGAAGTTCGCGAGCAAAGGGTGAACCGTGGTTGCGTGCCCCATCGCGCGCACGCCGAGACGCGATGCCAGCAGTGCGTCGGCGTTCCAGCTGGCAAAATTCAGCACCACGTCGAAGTTATTGGGCAGCGACTCGATGCAGCGGGGGCTGCGTGCCATGGCGTACTGGGCGCCGAGCTCCAGGCCCGCGTGGATCTGGCCTTGCCCGCAGATTGCGGTGATACGGCTTCCCCAGGAGTGCAGTACTTGCAGGGCCAACCGGCCCAAGCCCCCCGTCGCGCCATTGACCAGTACGCGGGCTTGCTTTGCGTTCGAACGGGTAATCCCGGCCGCGCGCAGCGCGAGCCACATGGTTGTGAACGAATAGGGAAGGATCGCCAGGGAGGCGAGATCGGCATCATCCGGGGCGGGAAGCAGCATGTCCTGCGGCACGACAACATGCGTCGCATGGGTGCCACCGGTCCGACCCGTGGCGTGCAGACCGAACACGCGTTGTCCCCGCGCAAAGCGTGTCACCCCGGGTCCGGTTGCTTCCACGGTCCCGGCGACGTCGTTGCCGAGGACAAGCGGAAAGCGCGTCGCGCCCTTGAGCGTCAGCAGGCGGCGTCCGTAGCCGCCGGCACGCTTCACATCGATCGGATTTACCGATGTCGCATGCACGCGCACCAGCACCTCGCCTTCTTTCGCCCGTGGCACGGCAACACTGCGCACGGCAAGTCGAGGCGGCATCGCGGCCTCGACGCAGGTCAGTTCATGCCGCATGGATGGCCCCGCGCATGTTGAGCGCCACGTTCGACAGCCGGCCGCCCGTGGCGCCCGGCGCTGCAATGCCGCGCGGCCCGGGCAAGTGAACGTGCCGGCCCGGATGGTTGAAATCAAGATTCAGCGTCATGTCATTTGGGTTTTTCATTGAAGGGATTGCAGCCTATCGGCGGCGGCCGGCGAAATGGTCACGAAAGCGTCGGAAATCGGTCCGAACCACTTCGGGCCAAACGCTGACCATTCGCTGACGACTTCGCGCGGGCGAACCGGCACGATGCCGGCCATGAACTTCAATCTCAACCTGCGCTGGATTGCCGGCGCGCTGATCGTCGCGATGTCCGCCTGGGTGCTGCATGACTTTGTCCAGGCGCTGCTCGCGGCCGGCGTGGCCGCGGTCGCGAGCTGGCCGCTCTACCGGCGCTTCCGGGCGCGGTTCTCGCCGCACCTTCCGCGCACGGCGCTCGCCTTCATCTTTACGGCGGTCATGACGCTGTTCGTGCTTGCACCGGTGGTATTCGCGCTCGGCGCCCTGGCGGTGGAAGCGCGCGAAATACTCCTGGAGCTGGCATCACCGGAAATGCAGGGGTTCGCGGCGCCGTTGCTGGCATGGTCTCAGAGGGCCGATCCGGCGGCGTACTTGGGCCACGCGCAGATGCTTGGCCAGTTCATGTTGCGGCATCTGATACTGGTGGCCTTCGCGATACTGGTGCTGTTGTTCCTGTATCAGGAGGGTGACCTGATCCTGCGCGACCTGAGGCGCGTGCTTCGCCAACGCATCGGCGATCGAGCGGCGGTGTATGCCGTCATTGCGACGCGCGCGGTGCGGGCATCGGTGAACAGCATGCTGGTGGTCGCGCTATTCGAAGGTATCGCCGCCGGAATTGCCTATTATTTCATCGGCGTACCCCATGCCGGGGTGTGGGCCGCGATCACCGGTTCGCTCGCGCTGGTGCCGGTCCTCGGCTCTGCCGCGGTGGCCGCGGTCACGCTCAGACTCCTGA
>JAYRLJ010000343.1:0-3441 GCA_041905305.1 Hylemonella sp.
AGTGCATTCCGGCCTGTCGAATGCGGGACTGATTTTAATTCGGTTCTGGAACAAAATCGAACGATCGTTCTATTTTGTCCATTGACCAACAACACGAGGGGATTGCCATGGCTTACAGCATCGATCTTTCCGGCCGCGTGGCCTTCATCACCGGTGCGTCCGGCGGCCTGGGGGCGCAGTTTGCCCGCACGCTGGCCCAGGCCGGCGCCGCCGTGGTGCTGGCCAGCCGCCGGGTGGAAAAGCTCAAGGACCTGCGCGCCGAGATCGAGGGTGCAGGTGGTGACGCGCATGTGGTGGAACTGGACGTGACCGATGTGGACTCCATCAAGGCCGCGGTGGCGCGTGCCGAGACCGAGGTGGGCTCGATCGACATCCTGATCAACAACTCGGGTGTCAGCACCACCCAGCGCCTGGTGGATGTGAGCGAGGACGACTATGACTACGTGCTGGGCACCAACACCAAGGGCGCCTTCTTCGTGGCGCAGGAGGTGGGCAAGCGCATGCTGGCGCGCGCCAAGGGGGCGGCACCCGGCACCTACACCGGCGGGCGCATCGTCAACATCGCCTCCATGGCGGGCCTGCGTGTGCTGCCGCAGATTGGCATCTACTGCATGAGCAAGGCTGCGGTGATCCACATGACCAAGGCGATGGCGCTGGAGTGGGGCAAGTTCGGCATCAACGTCAACGCGCTGTGCCCGGGCTACATCGACACCGAGATCAACCACCACCACTGGCAGACCGAGCAGGGCCAGAAGCTCATCAACATGCTGCCGCGCAAGCGCGTCGGCCAGCCGCAGGACCTGGACGCGGTGCTGGTGATGTTGTGCGCCAACGAGAGCCATTTCATCAACGGGGCGGTGATCTCTGCCGACGACGGGTTTGGCGCATGAAGATCGAACTACCGGAGCACAAGAAGCTGGTCGCCGAACTGGCCATGCCGATCCGCTGGGGTGACATGGATGCCATGGGGCACGTGAACAACACGGTCTATTTCCGCTACCTCGAGTCGGCGCGCATCGAGTGGTTCCGTGCCATCCGCTGCGAGCCCGATCCGCAGGGCCAGGGGCCGGTGATCGTCAACGCCTTCTGCAACTTCTACAAGCAGCTGGAGTACCCGGGCGACATCGTGGTGAAGACCTATGTCAGCAACCCGACGCGCGCCACCTTCGACAGCTGGCACACCATCGAACGGGTGGACCAGCCGGGCGTGATCAGTGCGGCCGGCGGTGCCACCGTGATCTGGGTGGATTTCCCGCAGCAGAAGTCGGTGTCACTACCGGACTGGGTGCGTGAGCTGGTGAGCTGAGCGCGCGCAACACGGGGGCAAAATAGGTCTTCCAACAGGATTGCCGCCATGCCCCTTACCCCCGTTCCCGCCGCCGGCCTGCGTCTGGTCATCGAGCCCGCGACGCTCGGCTTTGCTGACACGTCCGAGTTGCTGCAGCATCCGCTGCCCTGGATCGGGCAGGAGCGCGCCGAGCAAGCCGCCCGCTTCGGCCTGCAGATGGACCAGCCGGACTACAACCTTTTCGTGCTGGGCGAGGTGGGCAGCGGCCGCACCACCTTGCTGTGCGAGATGATGCGCGCCGTGGCGGCCACGCGGCCGGTGCCGCCGGACCTGTGCTACCTGCACAACTTCGAGGCGCCTGAGCATCCGCGTGCGCTGCGCATGCCACCCGGCCAAGGCCGGCAGCTGCGTGCGCTGATGCAGCAACTGGTCAAGACGCTGCAGGCCGAAATTCCGAAGCGCCTGGGCGGCGAGGACTTCCGCGCCGAGGCCGAGCACATCCAGAAGACCTACAAGGCCGAGGAGGCGCGCGCCTATGCTGAGCTCGACGCCTATGCCGAAGCGCGCAACTTCGCGCTCATGCGTGAGCAGGGCCACATGGTCTTCACCCTGCGTGACGACAAGGGCGAGCCGCTGACCGAAGGCAAGGCGCTGGCGTTGCCCAAGGAGCGGCGCATCGAGATCGACCAGCTGGAGGAGGAACTGCGCGGCGAGATTGCGCGCTTCCTGGAGAAGACGCGTGCCATGGAGCGGGTGATGAACGAGGGGCTGGCCGCGCTGCGTCGCCAGCTCATCAAACCCGTGCTGGAGCGCGAGCTGCAGGAGATCCGCAACGAACTGCGCAAGCAGATCAAGGACACGGTCAAGCTCGGCACCTACCTCGACCAGGTGGCGCACGACGTGCTGGAGAACCTGGAGTTGTTCCAGGCCGGCGACGAGGCCGAAAGCGAGCAGATGCGGCTGGAGGCGCTGGCCGGCGTGCTGGCGCGCTACCACGTCAACCTGGTGGTGGACCACCAGGGCCGCGAGGGCGCGCCAGTGATCGTGGAGGACAACCCGCTGTACCGCACGCTCTTTGGCAGCGTGGAGTACCAGACCGAAAACGACGTGCTGGTGACCGACTTCTCGCGCATCCGCGCCGGCAGCCTGCTCAAGGCGCACGGCGGCTTCCTGCTGCTGCACCTGCGCGACCTGCTGGGCGACGAGGCGGTGTGGGAGAAGCTGCGCCGCTTCCTGCGCAGCGGCCGGCTGCAGATCGAGGAGCCGGGCATGTTGTATGCGCCGATTGCTGCGGTGTCGATGCAACCCGAACCGGTGGACGTGGATGTGAAGATCATCCTGATCGCCTCGGTGGAGGAGTACTACGCGGTGCAGGAGGGCGACCCGGAGGTGGCGCGGCGCTTCCGCTGCAAGGTCGACTTTGCCGAGAGCTTTACCGCCAACGCCGAGGCGCGTCAGGCCAGCGCCATCTTTGTGGCGCATACCTGCCGTCGCATGGGCCTGCCGCACTTCCGCGCCGATGCCGTGGCAGCCCTGCTGGAAGAGGCGCACCGCGAGGCCGAGGACCAGACGCGCCAGAGCGCCATCTTTGCCCATACCGAGGCATTGGTGATGGAGGCCGCCGCGATGGCGCGCGCGCGTGGCGCCGTGCTGGTGGAGGAGCAGGACGTGGAGGCCGCACGGTTGGCGCGCATCCACCGCCATGACTACCCGGAGCAACGGCTGCAGGAGACCATCGTCGACGGTGAACGTCTGCTGGACGTCAGTGGCGAGAAGGTGGCGCAGGTCAACGGCCTGACGGTGGTGGACTTGGGCGACTACCGCTTCGGCTTCCCGGTGCGCGTGACGGCGCGCACCCACGCCGGCGACGAGGGCTTGCTCAACATCGAGCGCGAGGTGGAGCTGTCCGGCCCGATCCATGACAAGGGCGTGCTGATCCTGCACAGCTACCTGGCTTCGCTGTTTGCGCACATTGCGCCGCTGGCGCTGAATGCGGCGGTGGTGTTCGAGCAGGAGTACAGCGGTGTGGAGGGCGATTCGGCTTCCTGCGCCGAGTTCTATGCGCTGCTGTCTTCACTCGCCAACACACCGCTGAAACAGGCAGTTGCCATCACTGGCGCGGTCAACCAGCACGGCGAGATGCTGCTGGTGGG
>JAYRLJ010000344.1:0-3436 GCA_041905305.1 Hylemonella sp.
CATGAAGTTCGTTGACGAAGCCTTTATCGATATTGCCGCTGGCGATGGGGGGAACGGCTGCGTCTCGTTCCGGCATGAGAAGTACAAGGAGTTCGGCGGCCCGAACGGCGGTGACGGCGGGCGCGGCGGCCACGTCTACGCGGTGGCCGACCCGAACCTCAATACCCTGGTTGATTTCCGCTACACGCGCCGCTTCGAGGCCAAGCGTGGCCAGCATGGCATGGGCTCCGACATGTTCGGTGCTGCCGGCGACGACATCACGCTCAAGATGCCGGTGGGCACCATCATCAGTGACGCCGAAACCGGCGAGGTGCTGTTTGAACTGCTTCAGCCCGGCGAGGTCCTCACCATCGCCAAGGGCGGCGACGGCGGCTTCGGCAACCTGCGCTTCAAGAGCGCCATCAACCGCGCACCGCGGCAGAAGACGCCGGGCTGGCCGGGCGAACGCCGCAGCCTCAAGCTCGAACTGAAGGTGCTGGCCGATGTCGGCCTGCTTGGCCTGCCGAACGCCGGCAAGTCCACGCTGATCACGGCCATCTCCAATGCCCGCCCGCGCATCGCCGATTACCCCTTCACCACCCTGCACCCGAATTTGGGGGTGGTGCGCGTCGGACCGGAGCAGAGTTTTGTGGTGGCCGACCTCCCGGGACTGATCGAGGGCGCGGCAGAGGGGGCCGGTCTGGGGCATCTCTTTCTGCGTCATCTGCAGCGTACGCGTTTGCTGCTGCATGTGGTTGACCTTGCGCCCTTTGACGACAACGTCGACCCGGTGGCGCAGGCCAAGGCCATCGTGGCTGAGCTCAAGAAATACGATGCGGCGCTGTACGAGAAGCCGCGCTGGCTGGTGCTCAACAAGATCGACATGATCCCGGCCGAGGAGCGTGAAGCGCGCGTCAAAGACTTCGTCAAGCGCATGCGGTACAAAGGTCCGGTGTTCCAGATCTCGGCGCTCACGCACGAGGGCTGCGACCAGTTGGTCAAGGCGGTCTATGAGCAGGTCCGGGTGCAGCAGGTGGCCGAGCAGCCGCCGGAAGCCGAGGTCGATCCGCGCTTCAAGGATGTGCCGGACGCCTAGAATCCGCTCTTTATTTCGTAGCTAATTCCGCCCTGTGGACAAGGGCTGCAAGCCAAAATGACTTCAAAGAATGCTTCCGGCGTACTGCGCGATGCGCGTCGCATCGTCGTCAAGGTCGGCTCCAGCTTGGTGACCAACGAAGGCCGTGGCCTGGACGAGGTGGCCATCGGCGAGTGGTGTCGTCAGCTTTCCGCCCTGGTGCGTGAAGGGCGCGAAGTCATCATGGTCTCCAGTGGCGCCATAGCCGAGGGCATGAAGCGCCTGGGCTGGTCGAGCCGGCCGCATGAGATCCACGAGCTGCAGGCCGCCGCCGCGGTCGGCCAGATGGGGTTGGCGCAGATGTACGAGACGCGCTTCCGTGCCCATGGTCTGGGCAGCGCCCAGGTGCTGCTGACGCACGCCGACCTGGCTGACCGCGAGCGCTACCTCAACGCCCGCTCCACCCTGCTGACGCTGCTCAAACTGGGTGTGGTGCCGGTGATCAACGAGAACGACACCGTCGTCAACGACGAGATCAAGTTCGGCGACAACGACACGCTGGGTGCCCTGGTGGCCAACCTGGTCGAGGCCGATGTCCTGATCATCCTGACCGACCAGAAGGGGCTCTACACCGCCGATCCGCGCAAGGACCCGGCGGCGCAGTTCGTTCATGAGGCGCAGGCTGGCGATCCGGCGTTGGAGGCGATGGCCGGCGGGGCCGGCTCCAGCATCGGCAAGGGGGGCATGATCACCAAGATCCTGGCCGCCAAGCGCGCCGCCGGCTCCGGTGCATCCACCGTGATCGCCTGGGGCCGTGAGCCTGACGCGCTGTTGCGTCTTACCCGAGGTGAGGCCATCGGCACGCTGTTGGTGGCGCCGACGCAGAAGAACCAGGCGCGCAAGCAGTGGATGGCCGACCACCTGCAGCTACGCGGCGCGGTGGTGGTGGATGACGGCGCGGCGGCCAAGCTGCTGGACGAGGGCAAGAGCCTGCTGCCGATCGGCATGACTGCGGTGGAGGGCGAGTTCTCCCGCGGCGACGTGATTGCCGTGCGGAACACGCAGGGCGAGGAGATCGCGCGCGGCCTGGCCAATTACGCCAGTTCGGAAGCACGGCTGTTGTGCCGCAAACCTTCCGGTGACTTTGAGAAGCTGCTGGGCTACGTCGCCGAGCCCGAGATGGTGCACCGTGACAACCTGGTGCTGACACGCGCCCGTTGAACCGCTGGTCCGAGGGCCGCGGGATCAGAAGTCGCTTCGCTTGGCGCCGGTCTGCAGCCGGCGAATGATGCCTTCCGGCGTTCTGGCGCCGACCGCAGGACCATCACACGCCCCTTGGCGCGCCAATGCCAGCGAGTGCCGGGTCGCGGCCTTCAGTAGATCCAGGTCGCGCCACTCCGGGTTCGTTACCGCATGCCACTGGCCGGGCGTGCTGGTGCGCGCATAGACCTTGACCTGACCGCCATTGCAGCGCAGCCCTTCGTAGAACGCGTTGACGCTGCCACCTGGGTTGTAGGCCACGATGACGTAGCGGAGAACATCGTCCGGTCCGATGGACAGGGTGGCAGGGTCGATGCCATAGACCAAGCTGCTGCGGATCGGCATGTCGATCGGGACCAGCTTGTCCATGCGCCAGGCCGGTGGCGGCGGGGCCTCGGCCTCCTGCCACGTGTCCTCGTCTTGGGCACGCGCTGGCAGACTTAAAGCGAACGCGGCCAGCAGCCCCGCCAGGACAGCGCGGCGCCACGAAGTCAACTCAACCGGCATGGCGCTCCCCGGAGCCTACATCGACACTGGTGCGCGGATCCGGCTCGAAGGTGGCGCCGGGCGGCAGTTCGATCATTGTGCCGGGCTGGGGTGGCGGCGCCTCATGCTCCGTCTCGCGACCCCGCGTCCCCTGACGCAGGAAACGGCTGCGGTGTTCGTGCTGGCGTGGCAGGAAGCGCGCCAACTCGGTCAGCGCCATTTCGTAGACGCCGCGCTTGAATTCGACCACCATGTCGAGCGGGACCCAGTAGTCGTTCCAGCGCCAGGCATCGAACTCGGGGTGGTCGGTGGCGCGCAGGTTCAGGTGCCAGTCCTGCACCAGCAGCTGCAGCAGGAACCAGATCTGCTTCTGGCCTTTGTAGTGGCCGCGTGCCTCACGGCGGATGTAGCGGTCCGGCACCTCATAGCGCAACCAGTCGCGGGTCCGGGCCACGATGCGCACATGCTCGGGCTTGAGCCCGATTTCCTCACCCAATTCGCGGTGCATGGCCTGCTCGGGGGTTTCACCCCGGTCGATGCCGCCCTGCGGGAACTGCCACGAGTGCGTGCGGATGCGTTTGCCCCAGAAAACCTGGTTTCTCTGGTTGAGCAGAATGATGCCGACGTTGGGCCGAA
>JAYRLJ010000016.1:0-20618 GCA_041905305.1 Hylemonella sp.
GCCGACATCGCCGTGGGCACCAACGCTGGCCAGATCAAGACCGGCTCCATGAGCCGCAGCGACCGCATGGCCAAGTACAACCAGCTGCTGCGCATCGAGGAAGACCTGGGCGAGATCGCCGTCTACCCCGGCCGCTCTGCCTTCTACAACTTGAAGTAAACACTTCATGGGCTCACGCCTCGTCCCGGCCATCCTCATCGCGCTGCTCGTGATCCTGCACGCGCAGCTGTGGTTTGGCCGGGGCAGCGTGCCCAGCGTGGCCGGTATGGCGGCCGAGCTGGAAGCACAGAAACAGAAGAACGCCCAGGCCCAGCTGGCCAATGACCAGCTGGCCGCCGAAGTGCGCGACCTGAAAGAGGGCCTGGAGATGGTCGAAGAAAAAGCCAGGCTGGAACTGGGCATGGTCAAGCCCAACGAGATCTACGTCCAGATCAGCAAATAAGACCCTGTCCTGCTGTGGACATGCGTATCGCCCTCCTCGGCGCCCCGGCCACCGGCAAGACCCGGCTGGCACAAGCCCTGACCCGGCACCTGAGCGAACTGCATATCAGTGACGCCCCGCCGCTGGCCGAATTGCGGGCCCAGCCCTTCGACCGCATCCTGCTCACCGGCCTCGACCTGCCGGGCAGCACGCCCGAGCAGCAGGCCGCCGATGCTGCACTGCGCGCGGCGCTGCAGCAGATGGGGCTGTCTTACGGCGTCATCTATGGCGAAGGCGGACAGCGCCTGCGCGCCGCCTTGCGCCTTATCCACCCGCAGGAGGGGCCCGCGCCGCGCTGGCGTGGCCTGTGCGAGAAATGCGCCGATCCGGACTGCGAGTTCCGTCTCTTTACTGCACTACAGAGCTCGACGGCGGCTGATCGCCCGCCTGCGTGAACAGCTGCGCGGCGTCGATGGCGTCGAAGCGGTAATTGGCACCGCAGAACTCGCAGTCGACCATGATCACGCCGCGCTCGGCCAGGATCTCCTTGGCCTCCACTTCGCCCAGGCCCTGGATCATGCGGCCGACACGCTCGCGGCTACAGGTGCAGGCAAAACGCGGCGCCGTCTCGCCAGCCAGCGGCTCGAAACGCTGCAGCTGCTCCTCCCAGAACAGTCGGCGCAGGATGGTCTCGACATCCAGCGTCAGCAGCTCTTCGCGCTTGAGGCTGGACGCCAGCGTGGCAATGCGGTTGTAGTGCTCGTACTGCTCCGCCTCGTACTGCTCGGCCTCGGCCGGGTTCTGGCCCGCCAGATTGGCCATGCCCTCGATCGGCAGGCGCTGGATCAGCAGGCCCGCGGCCACCTTGTCGTCGGCCGCCAGCACCAGCGTGGTCTCCAACTGTTCGCTCTGGCGCATGTAGTGCTGCAGGGCCTCCGACAGGGTGTGGAGCGACTTGCCTTGCGCATCGCTGAGCGGCACCACGCCCTGGTAGGGCTGCTGGCCCGGCAGCCGGTCCTGCGGATCGAGCGTGATGGCACAGCGGCCTTGACCATGCACATTCAGCATGGCGGCCAAATGGGCATCGACGGGCACCTCCCCCTGCACGGTCGCCGTCGCACGCAGGCTCAGATCGGACTGGATTTCGGCCACGGCCAGCTTGACCGGTCCGTCACCGAACACCTGCAGAATCAGCGCACCGTTGAACTTGATGTTGGACTGCATCAGCGCGCCAGCGGCGGCCATCTCGCCCAGCAGGTTCTGCACCGGCGGCGGGTAGGCCCCGGTGGCACTGTCGGCGCGCCGACGCAGGATCTCGGTCCAGGCATCGGTCAGGCGCACGATCATGCCGCGCACCGGCAGACCTTCGAAAAGAAACTTGTGAAGTTCAGACACGTGAAATGCTTTGCTTGGGCCGGCCGCAAGGCTCAGCCGATTTTCTTGAAGCTCTTGCGGTAGTGCGCCGCGTTCTCGACGTAGTGCGCCGCAATGCGTTTGAGGCCCTCGATCTGCTCGGGCGTGAGCTGCCGCACCACCTTGGCCGGGCTGCCGAGGATCATGGAGCCATCCGGGAATTCCTTGCCCTCGGTGACCAGTGCACCGGCGCCCACCAGGCAGTTCTTGCCGATCTTGGCGTGGTTCAGCACCACGGCCCCGATGCCGATCAAGGAGCCCTCGCCCACCGTGCAGCCATGCAGCATCACCTTGTGACCCACCGAGACGTTCTGCCCCAGCGTGAGCGGCACACCGGCATCGGCATGCAGCACGCTGGCGTCCTGGATGTTGGAGCCGGCACCGATGTGGATGTGCTCCGAATCACCACGGATGATGGTGCCGAACCAGACGCTCACATCGTCCTCCAGCGTGACCTTGCCGATCACTTGCGCGCTGTCAGCCACCCAGGCATTTTTGCCGAGCGTGGGGGATTTGCCGTCGAGTTCGTAGATTGCCATTTTTCTGCTCTTGCGAGGGGATGGGGTCGATTGTAGAGTTCGCGGCTTTTCCTCTGCCGGCGGGGTGGTTTGGCCGGGATGTGCCCCCGGCAGGGCACTCACTTTCTTTGCGTCGCCAAAGAAAGTAAGCAAAGAAAGGCGAGCCGGATTCGTCGACCCTCCGCTATCGCTACGGGCACGCTGCGTTGCTCGGCCCGGGCGGGGTGCGCGCAAACTCGCTGCGCTCAAACATGCACGCCCCTTGATCCGCCCAGCCCTGCGCTACTCGCCTCCTCATTACGGCATAAGGCACCAACAGCCGAAGACTACAAGGACGCGCCATGGCGCGTCCTTGTAGAACTTCTTAGTCTTCCATTTCCTCTATGCAAATAGACGGTCAAGCGAATTGTTGATATAAAAGTAGTAGCTAGTCGCAATAGGGAAGGCGTGCACATGCCGCATGAGTCTGAATCTCAAATTTCGAAGTGGTGGCTGCGTGGCGTGGCACTCCTACTGGCCACTTCACCATCAGCACTTGTGCTATCGCTACAAGACACACTCGCTCCGTATCTAGCTGAACAGTCCCCGGTTGTAATCCTGCGCCTAATAGCGATACTCCTACTAACAACTACGGCTTTGTCAGCGTATTTGGTGCTTCAGAGGCCATGGCTTCGGTGGGATGAGCCCACTGGTACTTGGATCAGCAAATTTACGGGCATTAGGTATTGCGGAACATGTCGCGCGAAAAAGATCATCGTCCCGCTAAAAAACGAAATTACCGGCTGGCGTTGCGTCTCATGTGGAATTTTCCGCACTGACCCCGACCGGAAACAACCAGAAAGTCCGCGTGTGACGAAGGTTGGAAATATTCGCATATAGCCCTAGTCATTCAACGTCGAAGCCGTGAACTTATTCCGCCGTAATGAGGAGGCGAGTAGCGCAGGGAGCGGCGGATCAAGAAGCGCAGATGTTTGAGCGCAGCGAGTTTCTGCGCTTCCCGCCGGTTCCGAGCAACGCAGCGTGCCCGGAGCGCAGCGGAGGGTCGACGAATCCGGCTCGCCTTTTCTTTGGTGACTTTCTTTTGGCGAAGCAAAAGAAAGTTACTGCGCTGCCGGGCGCACATCCCGGCAAAGCCTAGCCCGCCAAGGGCGTCAAGCAAAAAACTTCACTCAGCCTGCAGGGCAATCAACTCAGCATCAGAAAAACCAGCCGCCCGCCGTGCATCCAGATTAAACGGCTTCTTCAACTTCGGCGCCTCGTACTTCACCGTCAGCTCCGCATAAGTGCGAACCGGGTCCAACCCCCGCTGCGCGCACAGCCAACCATACCAGCGGTTGCCGATCCCCACATGTCCAATCTCGTCACGCAAGATGATGTCCAGAATCTCACCAGCCCGGTGGTCGCCAATCGACACCAGCTTGGTCTTGACCGCCGGCGAGGCATCCAGCCCGCGTGCCTCCAGCGTGCGCGGTACCAGCGCGACCCGCGCCAGGATGTCGTCCTTGGTACGCTCGGCCATGGACCACAGACCGTCGTGGGCCGGAAAGTCGCCGTAGTCAAAACCCAGCGTCAGCAGGTGGTTGCGCAACAGCGTGAAGTGGTAGGCCTCTTCGAAGGCCACCTGCAGCCAGTCGCGGTAGAAGGCGTCCGGCAGATCGGCGAAGCGCCAGCAGATGTCCAGCGCGAGATCAATCGCGTTGCGCTCGATGTGGACGATGGAGTGCAGCAAGGCGGCGTGGCCGCGCGCGGTGGCGAGCGAACCGGGCTTGATCTGGGTGTGCGGCAGCAAGGGCGGGCGCTCGCTGCGGCCGGGCAGGCCGTCCATGGCCTCGATCAACTCCTCGGTGTCGATCGGCGCACTGCGATCAAGCGCGGTGACCAGGCGCGCTTTCTCCACCGGGTCAGCAATGGCGAGCAGGCGTTGGCATTCGCGGCGCAGGTTCATGGGATGGATTATCCCGGATGGCCCAGCCTGCCAGGCCACGTTGCCAGACACCTCAGCCTCGCGGATGATGCTGCGCGTGCAAGGCCTTCAGCCGCTCCCGCGCCACGTGCGTGTAGATCGTCGTGGTCGAAATGTCCGCATGCCCCAGCAGCATCTGCACCGCCCGCAGATCCGCCCCGTGGTTGAGCAGATGGGTGGCAAAGGCGTGGCGCAGGGTGTGCGGTGACAGCGGCGCCGTGATGCCGGCCGCCACGGCGTATTTCTTCACCAGCATCCAGAACATCACGCGCGACATGGCCTCGCCGGCACGGGTGCCGCGGAAGGTGACAAACAGGTCGTCGGTCTGCTTGCCCGCCAGCAGCGCCGGGCGGGCCTCCTGCAGGTAGCGCTGCAGCCACTGGCTGGCCACCTCGCCAAACGGCACGAGGCGCTCCTTGTTGCCCTTGCCGAACACGCGCAGCACGTGCTCGGACAGGCTCACGTTGAAGGTCTTGAGCGTGACCAACTCGCTCACACGCAGGCCGCTGGCGTACATCACCTCCAGCATGGTGCGGTCGCGTACCGCCAGCGGCGTGGCCTCGCCGGGGGCGGCCAGCAGGGCTTCCACCTGCGCTTCCGTCAGCGTCTTGGGCACGCGCAGCGGCTGCCGGGCCGCCTGCAGGCGCAGCGTAGGGTCGGCGCTGATCAGGCGCTCGCGTAGCGCCCAGCGGAAGTAACGCTTGAAGACCGTCAAGCGCCGGTTGGCGGTGGTGGCGCGGGTCTGACTGTGGCGTTCAGCGAAGTAGGCGTTGAGATCGGCCTCACCGGTTTCCAAAAGAGAACGCCCGCGGCCTTGCAGCCAGCGGGCGTAGAGTTCGAGGTCGCGCCGGTAGGCCGTCAGCGTGTTGCGTGACAGGCCCTCTTCCAGCCACAGAGCATCGATGAAGGCATCAATGCCCTGCATGGCTCCTCAGTCGAGCTTGAGTCCGGCGGTCTCGACCACCTTCTTGTACACCGTGTACTCGGCCTTGATCTGGTCGGCAAACTGCGCGGGCGTGTTGCCCACGATCAGCGAGCCGGTGTCTTCGATGCGCTTGCGCACGGCCGGGTCCTGCAGCGCCTGGCGGGTGGCGGCGTTGATCTTGTCCACGATGTCCTTGGGCAGGCCCTTGGGCGCCAGGATGCCGTAGTAGGCCATGCGGTTCACCGGTTCCAGGCCGACTTCCTTGAAGGTCGGCACGTTGGGCAGCACGGCCAGCCGGGTCGGGGCGGCCACGACGATGGGCACTAGGCGGCCGCTCTGGATGAAGGGCAGCGCGGACGGCAGGTTGTCGAAGATGATCGGCACCTGGCCGGCCACGGTGTCGTTCAGCGCCGGGCCGGCGCCGCGGTAGGGAATGTGGGTGATGAAGGTGCCGGTCTGGCTCTTGTACAGCTCGGTCTGCAGGTGGCCGATGCCGCCGGTGCCGGAGGTGGCGTAGGAGTACTTGCCGGGCGACTTCTTCAGTTCGGCGATGAAGCCCTTGTAATCCTTGGCCGGGAAGCTCGGGTGCACGGCGATGATGTTCGGCGTGGCGGCGATGTTGATGATGGGCGTGAAGTCCGTCAGCGGGTTGTACGGGATCTTCGGGTTGATGGCCGGGTTGGCTGCGGTGGTCGACACCGTGGCCATGCCCAGCGAGTAGCCGTCCGGCGCCGCCTTGGTGGTTTCGGTCGCGCCCACGACGCCGCCGCCGCCAGCCTTGTTCTCCACCACCACCGGCTGGCCCAGGGCCTTGCCCAGCGGGTCGGCAATGGTACGGGCAATGATGTCAGTCGTGCCACCCGGCGCAAACGGCACCTGCAGCTTGATCGGCTTGGTCGGGTAGGCCTGGGCCAGGGCGGTACCGGCCGCGGCCAGCAGGCTGAGTGCGAAGATCATTCGACGTTTCATCATTGTGTGCTCCTTGTGGGATGGGAAAAACCGATTCTATTGCCCCAGCATGCCCTTCTTGAGACGCCCGTCCACGGGGTTATCCCCGACGAAGATCTCCAGCACGGCGTTGTAGAAATCGGCGCCGCCAATGGCATTGCCCCTGGTGACGTCGTTCACCGCGAGCAGCAGGCCGCGCTCGGGCACGTAGTCCAGGGTGATGGTGTCGCCCGGCTTGGCCACACCGATCGACTCGATGGTGCGCGAGAACTGCGCCACCCGCTCCTGCATGGCCGCCCACTGGCTTTCGCTGACGTTCTTCTGCATGCCGTCGACCAGCGCCTTCTTGATGTCGGGCGCACCGATCTCTCTCAGCATGCGCATCTGGATGCGCTTGGGCCCCGGCTGGCGCACGATCTGCTGCCCCACGGTGGATTTCTCAGGCACATACAGGCCGGCCACGTAGGCCTTGATGAACAGCACGCCGCGCAGGCCCAGGCCGTTGAGCTTGAGCTCCTGGTTGCCGACCTTCACGATGTCGTCAAAACTCTGGCCTTCGAGCACGGCTGCCTGCACGGGCAGGCAGATGGCCGCCGCGCTCAGGGTCAGCGCTGCCAGCAGATGTTTTTTCATGGTGTGTCCTCCTCGGTGTTCGGTGTTCGGTGTTAGGCGCCAGTGACGCCGATGGACGGGAATTTAACCCGATTTGTGAGGCCGTCCGGCGTGGCGGGCTGGTATTCTTGCCCGGTGAACTACGCCCAACTGCTCTTCCCTGATTTCTCCCTCATCCTCTGCGGCTACCTGGTCTGCCGCTACACCGCCCTCAACCGCAGTGTCTGGGAGCCGGTCGAGGCCCTGGTCTATTACTTCCTGTTCCCGGTGCTGCTGTTTCACAGCATCGTGCGCAGCACGCTCGACTTCGAGGCTGCCTCCGGCCTGATCGGCGCCGGCCTGATCACTGGCCTGTGCGGCATTGCCCTGTCGTATTCGCTGCCCTGGCTGCCGCTGATCGGCCGCCACATCGACACACGCCAGCACGCCGCCAGCGCGCAGGTGGCGTTCCGCTTCAACTCCTTCATCGGGCTGGCGCTGGCCGAACGCCTGGCCGGCCCGGCGGGCGTGTTGCTGATCGCGGTGCTGATCGGCTTTTGCGTACCGCTGTTCAACGTGGCGGCGGTGTGGCCGATGGCGCGCCACTCGCAGCGCCACTTCGGGCGCGAGCTGCTGCGCAACCCGCTGATCATTGCCACCGTCTCGGGCCTGCTGGCCAATCTGGCCGGGCTGAAGATCCCGGCCTGGATCGACCCCTCGCTGTCGCGCATCGGTGCGGCCACGCTGGCGCTGGGCCTGATGGCGGCCGGCGCCGGCCTGCAGTTCTCCAGCCTGGCGCGTGCCAAGACGCTGGCGGTGGCCACGTTGTCCATCCGCCACTTCGTGTTGCCGCTGATCGCCTTCGGCCTGTCGCGCGCCTTCCACCTGACGCCGGAACAGTCCACCATGCTGCTGGCGTTCTCGGCCCTGCCCACGGCCTCCAGCTGCTACGTGCTGGCCACGCGCATGGGCTACGACGGTCCGCTGGTGGCAGCACTGGTCACCTTGTCCACCCTGCTGGGCATGGCCAGCCTGACCTTCGCGCTGGGCGTGCTGCGCTAGCGCAACGTCACCGCGGGCTCAGTCCTTGAGCAGCGTGGCGGCGAAGTCGTGGATGGCCTGGATGTCGGGCTTGAGCGGCGTGAACGCCATGCCCTCGTGCCGCAGCGTGGCGCGCAGCCCCATGTCCACCGTCTTTGCCTGCTCCTCGTCCTGGAAGCGGCCGGTGTGCACGTAGGGTTTCTCGGCGTCGCGCTCCACCATCACGTTGACGTTGTTGAACTGCCGGTACCACTCGACGATCTGCTTGCGCGTCTTCTCGACGTCACAGATGTTGTCGGCGTAGTTCTGGTTGTAGTAGAGGATCTGCGGCAGCGAGCACTCGGTGATGAGGAACTGCACCTGGCCATCGAGCAGCTCCAGCATGCGGTACTGCTGCTGAGCGATGTGGTATTGATTCTTCAGCGCCTCATAGTCCTTCTGCCAGACCAGCGACTTGGCGTAGTCCGGAATCAACTCCACCGTCTTGTGGTGCAGGTTGAGGTACAGGATGATGGCCGCCGTGAAGAGCGACTTGTCGCAGCCCGGGCCGCCGACGATGTTGATCACCTTGGTCGGGTACAGCCGCATCTTGTTCTCGGGCAGCTGGTTCGGCACATAGCTGTAGCGCATCGTCATGATGGACTCCGTTTGTTATGGTTGTCGCAATTCCGTCTGCTGCGCCAGCGCCCAGGCCACGTGTTCACGCACCAGCTCGCTGGGGTCCGACGCCCGTTGCCGCAGTGCCTCCACTATCGCAGGGTCGGGCGCCCCACGCAAGGCATTGCCCAAGGCCACCGCGATGTTGCGGAGCCAGCGCGTGTGGCCGATGCGACGGATCGCGCTACCCTCGGTGCGGCGCAGGAACTCGGCCTCGCTCCAGCCGAACAACGCCACCAGCGTGCTGCCGGCCATGCCCTCACGCACGTCGAAGTCCGGCAAGGCGCTGCGCTGCGCGTACTTGTTCCACGGGCAGATCAGCTGGCAGTCATCGCAGCCGTAGATGCGGTTGCCCAGCAGGGGCCGCAACGGCAGTGGAATCGGCCCGTCGTGCTCGATGGTCAGGTAGGAGATGCAGCGCCGTGCATCGAGCCGGTGGGGGGCGACGATGGCCTGCGTGGGGCAGATGTCCAGGCAGGCCTGGCAGCTGCCGCAATGGCGGCTCACCGGCTCGCTGGCCGGCAGCGCCATGTCCACATAGATCTCGCCCAGGAAAAACATCGAGCCGGCCTCGCGGCTCAGCACCAGCGTGTGCTTGCCGCGCCAGCCCTGGCCGCTGCGCGCCGCCAGTTCGGCCTCCAGCACCGGCGCCGAGTCGGTGAAGACACGGTGGCCGAACGGCCCGGCATGCTGCGCCATGCGTTCGGCCAGTTTCTGCAACCGGCTGCGCAGCACCTTGTGGTAGTCGCGACCGCGGGCGTAGAGCGAGACCACGCCCTCCTGCGGCCGCGCCAGGTGCGCGAATTCAATCGCCTGCCAGTCAGGGGGCGTCGCCGTCGGCAGATAATCCATGCGCGCGGTGATGACGCTGACGGTGCCCGGCACCAGTTCCGCCGGGCGCGCCCGCTTGAGGCCGTGGGCCGCCATGTAGGCCATGTCACCATGGAAGCCCTCGGCCAGCCAGGCCTGCAACCCCGGCTCGGCGGCCGACAGGTCCACACCGCTGACGCCGATTTGGGAGAATCCAAGTTCACGGGCCCAGTCCCGGACCAGGGAAACGAATTGAGTGCTGTTGAACGACACGAGCCGATTGTAGAAAGTCTCCTGCTGCACAGCGAGGACGAGACGCAGCGCCTCGCCGCCGCGCTGGCCGCACAACCGGCGCTGCGCAACGCCTTCCTGGAACTGCAAGGCAACCTGGGCGCCGGCAAGACCACGCTGGTGCGCCACCTGCTGCGGGCGCTGGGCGTGCAGGGCCGCATCAAGAGCCCGACCTATGCCGTGGTCGAGCCGCACGAGGCGCCCGACCTGTCCATCTGGCACTTCGACTTCTACCGCTTCTCCGACCCGCGCGAGTGGGAGGACGCCGGCTTTCGCGACATCTTCGCCAGCCCCGGCCTCAAGCTCGCTGAGTGGCCCGAGCAGGCCGCAGCCCTGCTGCCGCCAGCGGACCTGGTGATCCGGCTGGAAGCCCAGACCGACGCATCGCGCCGCGCCACCCTGACGGCGCAAACCGCTACCGGGGCCACGCTGCTGGCCGGCCTCAGCAAGGGGATGCCCGCTTGAACCGGCGCGATCTGTTGCAGACCGGCACGCTGGTGCTGCTGCTGGGGCGGGCGCAGATTGCGCGCGGCGCCACCATCCTGGCGGTGCGCGTCTGGCCGGCACCCGACTACTCGCGCGTGACCATCGAGTCCGACGGCCAGCTCAGCACCAAGCAGCTCTTCGTGCCCAGCCCACCGCGGCTGGCGGTGGACATCGAGGGCATTCAGCTCAACCCGGCCTTGCGTGAGCTGGTGGCCAAGGTACGGTCGGACGACCCCAACATCGCCGGCATCCGCGTGGGCCAGTTCTCGCCCACCGTGGTGCGGCTGGTGATCGACCTCAAGCAGGCCATCACGCCGCAGGTCTTCACGCTGGAGCCGGTGGCCGCCTACCAGCACCGGCTGGTGCTCGACCTCTACCCGAAGGAAGCAGCCGACCCCTTGGCCGCACTGATCGCCGAGCGGTTGAAGGACAAGGAAACCGCCCCCACACCAGCCGCGCCCGCCTCGGCCGCGCGCAGCCATGACCCGCTGGGCGACCTGATTGCGCAGCACACCCGCAAGGCCGCCCCAGCCCCTGCGACCCCGGCCAGCGCTCCTGTTTCAGGAGCGCCTGCCGCTGATGCGGCAAGGGCCGGAGGCCCAAAAGATTCACAAGGCAGCAAGACCGAACGCCTCATCATCGTTGCCCTCGACCCCGGCCACGGCGGCGAGGACCCCGGCGCCATCGGCCCCGGCGGCACGCGCGAGAAGGATGTGGTGCTGCGGCTGGCGCACCGGCTGCGCGAACGCATCAACGCCACCATGATCAACGGCAACCCGATGCGCGCCTACCTCACGCGCGACGGCGACTTCTTCGTGCCGCTGCATGTGCGCGTCAACAAGGCACGCCAGGTGCAGGCCGACCTGTTTGTCAGCATCCATGCCGACGCCTTCTACACGCCGCGGCCGCAGGGCGCCAGCGTGTTTGCGCTCAGCCAGAGCGGTGCGTCCAGCAGCGCGGCACGCTGGATGGCCGCCAAGGAAAACAAGGCCGACCTGATTGGTGGCCTCAACGTCAAGAGCAAGGACGCCCATGTGCAGCGCATGCTGTTCGACATGAGCACCACGGCTCAGATCAAGGACAGCCTCAAACTCGGCGACACCCTGCTGCAGGAGATCGGCCGCGTCGGCAAGCTGCACAAGCCCAAGGTGGAGCAGGCCGGCTTTGCCGTGCTGAAGGCACCCGACATCCCGAGCGTGCTGGTGGAGGCCGCCTTCATCAGCAACCCGGAGGAAGAAACCAAGCTCAACAGCGAGGCCTACCAGGAGCAGCTGGCCGACGCGCTGATGCGCGGCATCGAAGGCTATTTCGCCAAGAACCCGCCGCTGGCGCGTACGCGCCGCAGCATCTGAGCCAACGTCAGGCCGATGCGCTGGCCGGCCGGCCCACGGTCTGCGTCAACAACAACTGCTGGTCGGGCGTCAGGCTCATGGTTTGCGTGAGCGCATCGCGGTCGAACCAGGCGCGCACCACGGTGGCCAACCCGACGGCCGCGCAATACAGGTAGACGTTCTGCGCCATGGCACCGGCCGCTACCGAGGCGTAGGCCGTGCGCTGGGCCGCCGGCACCAGCTTCATGCGGCTGTGGTCGGCCACGAAGATCAGGTCCAGCGGCGCGCTGTCCACAAAGTCCTGGTAGCCGGTGACGCGCCGCGCATCTTCGGCCTTGAGCAGCTGCAGCACATGGCGCTGCGGCAGGTAGCGATACAGGCCTTGCGGCAGTGCCACGTACAGGTCGATCTCCTGCGCATTCAGGGCCGACGGTGCCGTGCGCCCGCCATGCTCGGCACGGTTGACGCCGGCCGCAGCCCAGAGCAGGTCCGACAGCTGCTGCGGCGCGAGGGCCTCGGGACGGAACTCGCGTTGCGACTGGCGGTGCTGCAGCGCGTCCATCAGTGGCAGGCCGCCCGTGGTCTGCGGCGGTGGCAATTTCATCTCATCGAGCACCTCGCCGCTGGCCGGCTGGCCATGCAACTGGCCCAGCAGGCCCAAGGCCATCTTGGTCAAGGGGTTCATGGTGTTCTCCCTGGAAAACGTCACGGCGCCGGCGAGGCTGCCGTTGGCGCCGGTTGCACCAGCGCCCGGATGTCCTCTTCATTCAGCGTCTCGCGCGCCAGCAGCAGGCGACTGCCCACTTCCAACGTGGCGCGGCGCTGCGTCAGCAGTTCGGTAGCGCGCTGGAAGGCGGCCTCGGTCAGCGCGCGCACCGCACAGTCGATCTCGCGCGCCGTCTCGGGCGCGTACTGCCGCGCCCCGCCATCAAAGCCCTCCGGCAACGGCCCGAGCAAGGGCGACGGCGGCGCCTCGTAGGCCACCTGGCCCAGCGTGGCGTCCATGCCGAAGCGCATCACCATGCTGCGCGCAATGTCGGTGGCCTTGGCCAGGTCATCCGAGGCGCCGGTGGAGGCATGACCGACCAGCAGCATCTCGGCCGCACGGCCGGCCAGCAGCATGGCCATCTTGTTCTCCAGTTCCTGCCGCGTCATCAGGAAGCGGTCTTCGGTGGGGCGCTGGATGGTGTAGCCCAAGGCGCCGATGCCACGCGGGATGATGGAGACCTTGTGCACCGTGTCCAGCCCCGGCAGTGCCATGGCCACCAGCGCATGGCCCATCTCGTGCACGGCGATGATGCGGCGCTCCTCCGGGTTGAGGATGCGGTTGCGCTTTTCCAGCCCGGCGACGATGCGTTCGATGGCGGTGGTGAAGTCGGCCAGCATCACCTCGTCGGCGTTGCGGCGCGTGGCCATCAGTGCGGCCTCGTTCACCAGGTTGGCGATGTCCGCGCCGGTGAAGCCGGGCGTGAGCGCGGCCACCTGCTCCAGGTCGAGGTTGGCGGCAAGCTTGATGCGCTTGATGTGCACCTTGAGGATCTGCACCCGGCCGTGTTTGTCGGGCCGGTCCACCAGCACCTGGCGGTCGAAGCGGCCGGCGCGCAACAAGGCCGGGTCCAGGATCTCGGGCCGGTTGGTGGCGGCCAGCAGCACCAGGCCGGCGCGCGGATCGAAGCCGTCAAGTTCGGCCAGCAGCTGGTTGAGCGTCTGCTCCTTCTCGTCGTGCCCGCCCAGGCCCCAGGCGCCGCGCGCGCGGCCCAGCGCGTCAATCTCGTCAATGAAGATGATGGCCGGAGCATGCTGGCGCGCCTGCTCGAACAGGTCGCGCACGCGCGCCGCCCCCACGCCGACGAACATCGCGACGAACTCCGATCCGTTGATGGAAAAGAAGGGCACGCCGGCCTGACCCGCCACCGCGCGCGCCAGCAAGGTCTTGCCGGTGCCCGGCGGCCCGACCAGCAGGATGCCCTTGGGGATGCGCGCGCCGAGACGGCTGTGCGCCTTCGGATCCTTGAGGAAGTCGACGATCTCCTCCAGCTCGGTCTTGGCTTCGTCGACGCCGGCCACATCGTCGAAGGTGACCCGCGTGTCGCTCTCCACATAGACCTTGGCCTTGCTCTTGCCAATGGCGAGCAGGCCGTCGCCCAGTCCACCGCCCAGCCCGCCCTTGGCGGTCAGCTTGCGCACGGCGAACATCCAGATCAGGAAGAACACCAGCGTCGGCGCCACCCAGGAGAACAGGTCGCGCAGCAAGGTGCTCTGCACCACACCGTTGAAGCGCACGCCGTACTGCGCCAGGTCGCGCGCCAGGTCCAGCTCGACGCGGGTGGTGGAAAAGCGCGTGCGGCCGTCAGCCAGCGGCTGGTTCAGCGTGCCTTCCAGGTGGTCGGGGTAGACCGCGAGTTCCTTGACGTTCTTCGCCTCCAGCTCACGCAGGAACTCGCTGTAGGGCAGCGGCTGCACCTGCTGCCATTGCTGCACATAGCTTTGCAGCAACAGGACGCCGAGGATGGCGAGGATGACGTACCAGATGTTCCACTGCGTGCCCTTCTCCACCCGTCAATCCTCCAGCCGCGGGTGCGACAGGCCTTCGGCCGGCTCGCCGGTGTCGGGGTCGATCCAGTCGGCAATGCCCAGCTCGCTCTCGGCCTCCTGCAGCGTCTCGCCCGGCTCGGGCGCTTCCTCGTTGTAGGACTGGATGTCGGCCATGGCGTCCTCCACGCTGGCAAAGGGGCCGAACTCGCTTCTGCCATCCGGCGCACGCCAGTAATAGCCGTCCGGTCGTGCCATGATCTGCTCCAGCTGACGCGTGGCAGTTTCCGGCACCGCCTTCATGCTGGCCGTCTGCGGGCCAGCGCCCGTGGTTCCCGTTGTCTTGCGTGGCATCTCGTTCACCTTCCTTGCTGCATACACAGTGATAAGCATCCCGCCGTACGTGCCCCGGCTTCTTGAGCCAAGTCAACTGATGGCCAGCTTGCCTGCATTGGCATCACGACGCAAGCTGGACATGCATCCACATCCCGCGCTGCGTTGCCGTTGGATGCAAGGGGTGCTGGCTGCGCTGCTGGCCCTGCTCGCACTGGGTACGTCGGCCGCCACCGCCCCGACCCCCGACGAGCTGGCAGCGCTGTACGCTCGCCACGTGGACAAGCGGCTGCGCGTCCCGGCCAGCGAGGCGCAGCAGTACGGCACCCTGGCACTGCAGATGCTGCAGGCGGCCAACGTCACGCTCGATCGCCCGCAGTACCTGCTGCTGGTGGACCGCAGCCCGCGCGTGCAGGCAGCGTTGCTGTTCTGGCTGGCACCGCCGGCCACCGCGCAGTTGGTCGGCGCCTCGCCGGTCTCCACTGGGCGAGTGGGCGAGTACGACCATTTCGAAACCCCCACCGGCGTGTTCGACCACACCACACTCAACTTGGACTTCCGCGCCGAGGGCACCTACAACGACAAGGGCATCCGCGGTTTCGGCGTGCAGGGTATGCGGGTGTTCGACTTCGGCTGGCAGCCGGCACGGCGCGGCTGGGGCAATGGGGGCGAGAGCCCCATGCGATTGCTGCTGCACGCCACCGACCCCGAGCAACTGGAGCAACGCCTGGGCAGCGTGCAGTCCAAGGGCTGCGTGCGCATTCCGGCCACGCTCAACCGCCTGCTCGACCAGTACGGCGTGCTGGACGCCGATTACAACGATGCGCTGACTGAGGGACGCCGGCTGTGGGTGCTGTCGCCGCAGCGCGTGCCGGTGGCCGATGCCGGCCGCTACCTGGTGATCGTGGACACCGACCGCCGCGCGCGGCCGGCCTGGTCACCGAATCCCGTGCGTGCTGTACCGAAGCAGCGTCCCGCTTCGGCAGTTCAAGGCAACAGCACTGCTGCGCCGTCGATGGCACCAGCCCGCAATGCCGCCACCGCAGCATTGGCCTTCGCCAACGGATAGGCCTGCACATGCGTCGTCACCGGATGGCGCGCAATGCAATCAAAAAAGGCCTCACCGTCCTCGCGCGTGAGGTTGGCCACCGAGCGCACACTGCGCTCGCCCCACAGCAACGCATAGGGAAAGGCGGGAATGTCGCTCATGTGGATGCCAGCGCAGACCACCACCCCGCCCTTGCGCACCGCGCGCAAGGCGGCCGGCACCAGGGCACCCACCGGCGCGAAGATCAGCGCCGCATCGAGCGGCTCAGGCGGCAAGGCGTCCGACGCGCCGGCCCACACAGCGCCAAGTTCACGCGCAAAGCGTGCGCTCTGCTCGTCACCCGGGCGCACGAAGGCATGCACCGCATGACCTTCAGCCACCGCAATTTGACAAATGATGTGCGCCGCCGCGCCAAAGCCGTACAGGCCGAGTCGTGAGGGCCCCGTCAGCCCCGCCAAACGGTAGGCGCGAAAACCGATCAGCCCGGCACACAGCAGCGGCGCCGCGTGCGCGTCGTCGTAGGCGTCGGGCAAGGCAAAGCAGTAGCGCTCGTCGGCCACGGTGTACTCGGCAAAACCGCCCGGGCGGTCATAGCCGGTGAAGACGGGTGTGTCGCACAGGTTCTCGTGCTGCGCGCCGCAGTAGGCGCAGTGACCGCAGCTGCCGCCCAGCCAAGGAATGCCGATGCGCGTGCCCACCGCAAAGCGTGTGGCGGCTGGACCGGCGGCCACGACGCGGCCCACCGCCTCGTGACCCGGCACCATGCCGGGGTGGCGCGGCGGCAGCTCGCCGTCGATGATGTGCAGGTCGGTTCGGCACACGCCACAGGCCAGCACCTGCACCAGCACCTCATGCGGGCCCGGCTGCGGCACGGGCAGATCCACCGCCTGCAAGGGGCCACCGGCTTGGGTCACCTGCATCGCCAACATGTCAGCCTCCCCGGAGCGGCTCAACGCGAGCCAGACAGGAACTCCACCTTCTGTTTGCGCTGCGCCTTCCAGGTGCCGTAGATCACGATCAGGCCCGGGATGAGGATCATGGCCCAGATGATCTTCTCCAGATTGGCCTTGACCCAAGGCAGGCTGCCGAGGAAGTAGCCCGCGGTGCAGATGCCCAGCACCCAGATCAGCGCACCCACCACGTTGTAGAGCGTGAACTTGACACGGCCCATGGCTGCCACACCAGCCACGAAGGGGGCGAAGGTGCGGATGAAGGGCATGAAGCGCGCCAGGATGATGGTGATGCCGCCGTAGGTTTCGTAGAAGTTGTGCGCCTGGTCGAAGGCGCGCTTGTTGAACAGGCGCGAGTTCTCCCACTTGAAGACCTTGGGGCCGAAGTAGCGCCCGATGGAGTAGTTGCACTGGTCGCCGAGGATGGCCGCCACCAGCAGCACCGCCACCGCCACCGGATAGCTCAAAAGGCCGGCGCCGGCCAGTGCCCCCACCACGAACAGCAGCGAGTCGCCGGGCAGGAAGGGCATGACCACCACCCCGGTTTCGACGAAGACGATGAGGAACAGCAGCGCATAGACCCACACGCCGTAGTTCTGCACGAACACCTCCAGGTGCTTGTCCACGTGCAGGATGAAGTCGATGAGAAAGGTGATCAGTTCCATGGGCGTGGATTATCCCCGCGCCGCCCGCTGCGCCCCGGGTGCCCGCCTACAATGCCCTTGTGAACGCCGTGCCTCAGACCGCCCCCCGCCGCCCCATCC
Organism: Hylemonella sp.; assembly: GCA_041905305.1. Lineage (GTDB taxonomy): Bacteria > Pseudomonadota > Gammaproteobacteria > Burkholderiales > Burkholderiaceae_C > Hylemonella. Next base: position 17,023 of record JAYRLJ010000016.1, read on the forward strand.
GTGAACTGCCCGACGAGCTGATCAGCCAGATCGCCGCTGGCGAGGTGGTAGAACGGCCGGCCTCGGTGGTGCGCGAGCTGGTGGACAACGCGCTGGATGCCGGCGCCACGCAGATCACCGTGCGGCTGCTGGCCGGCGGCGTGCGCCTGATCTCGGTGGAAGACAACGGCTGGGGCATTCCGCGTGATGAGTTGCCGATTGCCTTCAAGCGCCACGCCACCAGCAAGATCCGCGATCTGCATGAGCTGGAGTCGGTGGGCACCATGGGCTTTCGCGGCGAGGCGCTGGCCGCCATCAATTCCATCGCTGACTGCGCCATCTCCTCGCGCGCGGAAGGCCAGAACAATGCCTGGCTGCTGGACGGCCGCAGCGGCGAGCTCAAGCCCGTGGCGCGCAGCACCGGCACCACGGTGGAGGTGAAGGAGCTGTTCTTCAGCACCCCGGCGCGGCGCAAGTTCCTCAAGACCGACGCCACCGAACTGGCGCACTGCATCGAATCCGTGCGTCGCCACGCGCTGGCGCGGCCCGACGTCGGCTTTGCCATCTGGCACGAGGGCAAGCTGGTCGAGCAATGGCGCGCCTGCAACCAGCCAGATGCGATGACCGCGCTGGAGCAGCGTCTGGCCGACGTGCTGGGCGAGGACTTCATCACCGAATCGGTACCGGTGGACTTCGTCACCACGGTGGCGCAGCTCGGCCCCTCGCACGGCGTGCGCGTCTGGGGCCGTGCCGGCGTGCCGGATGCGGCCCGCTCGCGCGCCGACCACCAGTTCTGCTACGTCAACGGCCGCTACGTGCGCGACAAGGTGCTCACCCACGCCGCGCGCAGCGCCTATGAAGACGTGCTGCACGGGCACAAGCAGCCGGTCTATGCGCTGTACGTGGAGATCGACCCGGCACGGGTGGACGTGAACGTGCACCCGACCAAGATCGAGGTGCGCTTCCGCGACAGCCGCGAGGTGCATCAGGCCGTGCGCCATGCGGTAGAGAACGCGCTGGCGGCGCCGCGCGCGCTGGCAGCGGCGCAGGCAGCTGCGACAGCTGCCGCGACCCCCGACGTGTTTCCAGAGTCAAATCAGGCTCCAGCCCCGACCCCCTGGTCGCAACCCGCTATCAATTTCGGAGCGTCCGCAGCGCAAGCCGGCCACCGCGTCAGCGACCTGGCAGCACTGTGGCAGCCGGCGCCGGTGGCTGCACCCACAGCGACCGCGGCCGCCCCTGCCAGCGCCGGATGGGCCGCTGCCCCGCCGGACGACCGCGTGCCCGCCGAGGCGCCCTCTCGCCGCGAAGAAGCCGCCAGCACCTGGCCGCTGGGCCGCGCGCTGGCGCAGCTGCAGGGCATCTACATCCTGGCCGAGAATGCCCAGGGCCTGGTAGTGGTGGACATGCACGCCGCGCACGAGCGCATCGTCTACGAGCGGCTGAAGAACCAATTGGATGTGCAAAGCATCGCGAGCCAGCCGCTGCTGATCCCCGCCACCTTCGCTGCCACGCCGCAGGAGGTGGCCACCGCCGAGGCCCACACCGCCACGCTGCAGACCCTGGGGCTGGAGATCACGCCCTTCTCGCCCAAGACGCTGGCGGTGCGCGCCGTGCCCGCCACCCTGGTGCAAGGCGATGCCGTGGAACTGGCGCGCAGCGTGCTGGCCGAACTGGCGCAACATGACGCCAGCAGTGTCATCGAACGCGCGCGCAATGAGCTGCTGGCCACCATGGCCTGCCACGGCGCCGTGCGCGCCAACCGGCGCCTGACCATTGACGAAATGAACGCGCTGCTGCGCCAGATGGAGCAGACCGAACGCTCCGACCAGTGCAACCATGGCCGCCCGACCTGGCGGCAGGTGACGATCAAGGATCTGGACGGGCTGTTTTTGCGCGGGCGCTAGGCAGTCTCCCCGGTCCACCAGCAATGCCGGCTGGGGGATCGGCGTAATGCGCCCGCCGCAATGCGCACCAATAGAGGGCACACCTTAACCTGCGCAGCGAAACCAGATGACGGCCATGCACTGCAACAATGCATTTATTGCATGAAATGCACCATTTAAGGAATTATCTATCGGGCAAAATGGCGTTCTCACCCCCAAAACGCACCTCGTTGGAACACGACGCATGAAATACGCCTCCCACCACGCCTTTCTTGAGCACGTCGCCAAGATCAACCCCGGCCAGCCCGAGTACATCCAGGCGGTGACCGAAGTGATGGAGAGCCTGTGGCCCTACATCGCCAAGAACCCGAAGTACGCCGAGCAGGGCCTGCTGGACCGGCTGGTGGAGCCCGAGCGCGTCATCATGTTCCGCGTGTCCTGGGTCGATGACAAGGGCAACGTGCAGGTCAACCGCGGCTACCGCATCCAGCACAGCCTGGCCATCGGGCCGTACAAGGGCGGCATCCGCTTCCACCCCTCGGTCAACCTGTCGATCCTGAAGTTCCTGGCCTTCGAGCAGACCTTCAAGAATGCGCTGACCACGCTGCCCATGGGCGGCGGCAAGGGCGGCTCCGACTTCGACCCCAAGGGCAAGAGTCAGGGCGAGGTGATGCGCTTCTGCCAGGCCTTCGTCAGCGAACTGTTCCGTCATGTGGGTGCCGACACCGACGTGCCGGCCGGTGACATCGGCGTGGGTGGCCGCGAGGTCGGCTACATGGCTGGCATGATGAAGAAGCTCAGCAACCGTGCCGACTGCGTCTTCACCGGCAAGGGCCTCTCCTTCGGCGGCTCGCTGATCCGCCCCGAAGCCACCGGCTACGGCACGGTGTACTTTGCCGAGGAGATGCTCAAGCAGAAGGGCATGAGCTTTGCCGGCCTGCGCGTCAGCGTCTCCGGCTCGGGCAACGTGGCGCAGTACGCGGTGGAGAAGGCCATGGCGCTGGGCGCCAAGGTGATCACCGTGTCCGACTCCAGCGGCACCGTGGTCGATGAAGCCGGCTTCACGCCCGAAAAACTCGCCCTCCTGATGGAGGTGAAGAACCACCATTTCGGTCGCGTCAACGACTACGCGCAAAAGGTCGGCGCCAAGTTCCACGCCGGCGCCACCCCCTGGCACGTGCCGGTGGACGTGGCCCTGCCCTGTGCCACGCAGAACGAACTCAACGGCGAAGACGCCAAGACGCTCGTCAAGCACGGCGTGAAGTGCGTGGCCGAAGGCGCCAACATGCCGTCCACGCTGGACGCGGTGCGGGTGTTCGAAGAGGCGCGCGTGCTCTACGCCCCGGGCAAGGCCAGCAACGCCGGTGGCGTGGCCACCTCGGGCCTGGAGATGAGCCAGAACGCCACACGTCTGATGTGGGACCGCGACGAGGTCGACGCACGCCTGCACGGCATCATGCGCAGCATCCACGAGGCCTGCCTGCGCCATGGCCAACGCGCCGACGGCAGCGTCAGCTATGTGGATGGTGCCAACGTGGCCGGCTTCGTGAAGGTGGCCGACGCCATGCTGGCCCAGGGCGTGATCTGAGCCCCCTACCCGTCCCATGAAAAAGCCGCCCGCAGGCGGCTTTTTCATGGCCGTGGCATCAAAGCCGGATGCGGCTGGCGTAGTCGCGCAGCAGGTCCAGCCCAGGTTCGCGGCGCGGCCAGACGAGGTCGGCGCCGTCGTTC
>JAYRLJ010000016.1:20628-20923 GCA_041905305.1 Hylemonella sp.
TAGCGCGGCAGCACATGCACGTGCACATGTGGCACGGTCTGCCAGCCGGCTGGCTTGTTGGTCTGCAACAGCGTCATGCCCTCGGGTGCAAAGGCAGCCTGCACGGCCCGGGCAATGCGCTGGGCCACAGCGAACAGGTGCGCCGCCTCGGACTCATTGAGCTCCATCAGTGTCTCGACCTGGCGTTTGGTGGCCACCAGCACATGGCCGGGGTTGACCTGGCCGATGTCCATGAAGGCGATGACCTGCTCGTCCTCGAAGACGATGGCAGCCGGAATCTCGCGGCGGATGATGC
>JAYRLJ010000345.1:0-2228 GCA_041905305.1 Hylemonella sp.
TGCTGCCGGGCATGCGTGGCAGCTGGTGAGCCGTCATGGTCAACCAGCGCCGGGGAAACTTCAGGCGACGACGACCGGTGCGCCTTCGCCGCGCTTGGCGATGACGCCGATCTCGTAAACCTGCTCGCCCAGGCCGCGCAGCGTCTGGGCGGTGGCGGCCGCGTGGGCGGCGTCGATCACGACCACCATGCCGATGCCGTTGTTGAAGGTGCGGTTCATCTCGAAGTCGTCGATGCCGGCCGTCTTCTGCAGCCAGGCAAAGAGTTCGGTCTGCGGCCAGCTGCCTTTCTTCAGGTGGGCCGCGGTGCCTTCGGGCAGCACGCGCGGGATGTTCTCCAGCAGGCCGCCGCCGGTGATGTGGGCCAGCGCCTTGATCGGGTGCTGGGCTAGCGCCGCCAGCACGTTCTTCACATACAGGCGGGTCGGCTCCATGATGGCCCGCTTGAACGGTTTGCCATCCAGCGTGGCCGGGGTGTTGGCACCGGCACGCTCGATGCACTTGCGCACCAGCGAGAAGCCGTTGGAATGCACGCCGCTGGACGCCAGGCCCAGTACCACGTCGCCCGGTTTGACGTTCTGGCCGGTGAGGATCTTCGATTTTTCGACCGCGCCAACGCAGAAGCCCGCCAGGTCGTACTCACCCGCCGGGTACATGCCGGGCATCTCGGCCGTTTCGCCACCGATCAGGGCGCAGCCCGAGAGCTCGCAGCCCTTGGCGATGCCGCCCACCACCGCCGCGGCGGTGTCCACGTCGAGCTTGCCGCAGGCGAAATAGTCGAGGAAGAACAGCGGCTCGGCGCCCTGCACCAGCACGTCGTTCACGCTCATGGCCACCAGGTCAATGCCCACCGTGTCGTGCATGGCCCATTCAAAGGCCAGCTTGAGCTTGGTGCCGACGCCGTCGGTGCCGGAGACCAGCACCGGCTCCTGGTAGCGCTTGGGCACCTCGAACAGGGCGCCAAAGCCGCCGATGCCGGCCAGCACGCCTTCGCGCATGGTTTTCTTGGCCAGCGGTTTGATGCGGTCGACCAAGGCGTCACCGGCATCAATGTCGACGCCGGCGTCTTTGTAGGACAGGGGAGTGGTTTTGGAGGTGCTCATGGACGGTGGGAGAGGTCGGCACGCAGGCAGACCCCGATAGAATTTGCCCTGATTTTAAGGGCAGCCATCGGTACCCCCGTTCTGCCCGTTTCCGCATGTCCCTGACCCACACCCAAAAAAGTGCGCTTGCCTGGAGCGCCATGGCCGCCGTGCTGGCCCCTTTTGTGGTGGCGGCAGTGCTGGCCTACGTGCTCACGCCGCTGGTGGACCGGCTTGACGCCCTGGCCGGCGGCCGCATCCCCCGTCTGCTGGCGGTTCTGGTCGTGGAACTGCTGTTCATCGTCGTGCTGCTGGGGGTGCTGCTGCTGATGGTGCCCATCCTGGCCCAGGAGCTGCCGCAGTTGCGCGCTCAGGTGCCGCTGTTGCTGGAGTGGCTCGATGGCTGGCTCGGCCCCTGGCTGGCGCAGTTCGGCATTGCGGTGTCGCTGGACCTGGTCAGCCTCAAGCCGGTGGTCCTGCAGTACCTCAATGCCAACGTCGAGGACCTGATGGGCCCGTTGCTGGCGTCGCTCAAGATCGGCGGCAGCGTGGCGCTGACGGTGTTCGGCAACGCCATCCTGATCCCGGTGGCGCTGTTCTACCTGCTGATGGACTGGAAGCGCTTCGTGGCGCGGCTGGTGGAACTGGTACCGCCACGCCTGCGTGGCAGCTACGACAGCTTCATGATGGAAGCCGACGAGGTGCTGGGCCAGTACCTGCGGGGCCAGTTGCTGGTGATGCTGATCCTGGCGGTCTATTACAGCGTGGGCTTGGCCCTGTTCGGGCTCGATGTGGCGCTGCCGGTGGGTCTGTTCACCGGGCTCGCGATCTTTGTGCCCTATGTCGGCTTTGGCCTGGGGCTGGTGCTGGCGGCCCTGGCCGGTCTGCTGGAGTTTGCCGTCAGCGACGGGCCGGGCAGGGTTGCGATCATGCTGGCCGTGGTCTACGGACTGGGGCAGCTGGTCGAGAGCTTCTATCTCACGCCGCGGCTGGTGGGTGAGCGCATCGGCCTGCACCCGCTGGTGGTGATCTTCGCCCTGCTGGCCTTCGGCCAGCTGTTCGGTTTTGTTGGCGTGCTGGTGGCGCTGCCGGCCAGTGCCGTGCTGCTGGTGGCGGTGCGCCGGCTGCGCCTGCACTACCTGGGCAGT
>JAYRLJ010000345.1:2238-3379 GCA_041905305.1 Hylemonella sp.
AGTGGCCTGTACCAAGGGGAGGGCCAGCGATGAAGCAGATCGCACTCGACATCGGCCTGGCGCCCGGGCCGACGCTGCGCAACTTCTTCCCCGGCCCCAACGAGGCGGCGCTGCGTCACCTGCAGCTGTGGCTGGGCGACAAGTCGACCGCCGCGACACGCTCTCCGGTACCCACCTACCTCTGGGGTGCCAGCGGCAGTGGCAAGTCCCACCTGCTCAAGGCAGTACGTGAGGCGCTGCGGGAGCAGGGCGCCAGGGTCGGCTGGCTCGATGCCTCGGTACACGAGCCGCCGCCCTTCGATGAGCGCTGGGCCGCCGTGCTGCTGGACGATGTGCACCTGTACACCGCCGTGCAGCAGCATGCGGCCTTCAACTGGTTCGTCAATGCCCAGACCAGCCACCAGGGTGTGCTGGCCGCGGGCGAGCTGCCGCCCGCCGACCTCAAGCTGCGCGAAGACCTGCGCACCCGCCTGGGCTGGGGGCATGTGTACGCGTTGCAGGTGCTCAGCGAGCCGGAGCGCCGAGCCGTGCTGCGGCAGGCGGCTGACGAGCGCGGCGTGTTCCTCGGTGACGAGGTGATGGATTTCATGCTGACGCGCTTTTCGCGCGACCTGGGTAGCCTGATGCAGCTGCTGGAGCATCTGGACGGCTATGCCCTGCAGACCCAGCGTGCCATCACCATTCCGCTGATCAAGGCGATGCTGAATGATGGGTAGCCCCCCTGAGCGGCTGACGCCGCTTCCCCCCAAGGGGGACAACGCCAGTGGCCCGGCCAAGCCGGTTCCACGGCGTTTCCCGCTTTGGACCGGTGCGCTCGTCCTGTTTTGCGCGCCGGGTAAGTAAATGACTATGACCCAAAAGAAAAAACTGGCCCTGTTCGACCTCGATCACACGCTGCTGCCGATCGATTCTGACTATTCCTGGGGCACCTTCACCACCACCATCGGCTGGACGGACGCGGTGGAGTTTGCGCGCCGCAATGACGAGTTCTACGCGCACTACCAGGCCGGCACGCTTGATGTGCATGACTACGTACGCTTTGCGACCGAAGCGGCGCGGCTGCGCGGTGCGCAGGAGGCGCTGGCGGCACGCGAGCGCTTCATGCGCGAGGTGATCGAGCCCGTCATCCAGCCGCAGGCTC
>JAYRLJ010000346.1:0-3364 GCA_041905305.1 Hylemonella sp.
GGTACCGGCAAGACCCCCTGGGGCACGCTGCTGACCGGCGAAGAGAACTGGAACGGTTACTTCACCCGATCTTCCACCGATGACACCGCGCGCGGCAATGACAAGAGCGTCACCTCGCTCAAGCGCTACGGCCGCAGCCAAGGTGCCGCATCGCGCCACGGCTGGGAAACGGGCGGCACCGAGGACAAGTACGTGCGCTGGAACAACAGCAAGACCGGCACGTCTGCCAACGGCAGCGACGACTACCGCAACGAGATGAACGCCCAGGGCTACATCGTCGAAGTGGACCCGTATAACAAGACCCGCAAGGCCAAGAAGCGCACCGGCCTGGGCCGTTTTGCCCACGAAGCCGCCGCCTTCAGCAACGCCGTGGCAGGCCAGCCGCTGGCCGTGTACATGGGCGACGATGCGCGCAACGAGTACATCTACAAGTGGGTGAGCGCTGCCGCCTGGAGCGCCGCAGATGCCACCGCCGCCGACGCCTTGGCCGTGGGTGACAAGTACCTCGACTCCGGCAAGCTGTACGTCGCCCGCTTCAAGGCCGACGGCACGGGCGAGTGGGTGGAACTGAACATCAACAACGCCCAGATCAAGGGCTACGCAGGCTACGCCTTTGCCGACCAGGCCGACGTGTGCGTGAATGCGCGCATCGCTGCCGACGCTGTGGGCGCCACCAAGATGGACCGCCCCGAGTGGTGCTCGGTCAACCCCGCCAATGGCGAGATCTACTACACGCTGACCAACAACAGCAACCGCAGCGTCAACCCCAGCGGCAGCAGCCAGCTGGCCCCCGATGCCGCCAACCCGCGTGCCTATACCGACATGAAGGGCACCAGCGCGCAGAACGGCAACCCCAACGGCCACATCGTGCGCATGAAGGAAGGCTCGGCCGGTTCCGCCGCCACCAGCTTCACCTGGGACGTGTACGCCTTTGGCGCCCAGGCCGACGCTGACGGCACCAAGGTCAACCTCTCCAGCCTGACGGGCGACCAGGACTTCTCCAGCCCCGACGGCCTGGCCTTCAGCCGCGCCACCGGCATCCTGTGGATCCAGACCGACGACGGTGCCTACACCGACGTGACCAACTGCATGATGCTGGCCGCTCTGCCCGGCAAGGTGGGCGACGGTGCCAAGAAGACGCTGAGCTACACCAAGTCCGACGGCAGCACCCTAGCGGTGGACACCTACGTGGGCAAGGCGCCCGGTGCCGATGCACTCAAGCGCTTCTTGGTCGGCCCCAAGGACTGCGAGATCACCGGCATTGCCGAGACGCCCGACGGCAAGGCGCTGTTCGTCAACATCCAGCACCCCGGCGAAGGCACCAAGATGGCCAACATTGCCGATCCCACCAAGTACACCAGCCAATGGCCCGCCAATGCTGGTTACGGCGCGGGCAAGCGTCCGCGTTCGGCCACCATCGTCATCACCAAGGACGACGGCGGCCGCGTGGGTAGCTGATCGCCGCTGAGGGGTGGCCGCGCCTGCCGCAGTGCAGGTGCGGCGCCTCCCGCAGTCCCCTCTTGCGCCCTTGCAGGCTTCGGCCCGCAAGGGCGTTGTCAATTGGGGCTGTAGTGCGGCTCTGGTGCGGTGGTGCTGGGTGGCGAGGCGGGCTTGGACGTGCCGTAGCGCCAGCCCCCGTAGGCGCCTTGTTTGCCGCTGCCGTCCTTGCTGCCCTTGCGGCCTGTGATCTGCCAGGCGGTGCGCTGCTGCACCAGGGCGGCGAGCATCTCCATTTCTTCGTCGGTGTGGTTGATGGCCTCGGTAGGCACCAGCCGCCGTCCGCCCTTGCCGCTGCTCTCGGCCCAAAAGGACTGGTGGTAGTCCGACTCGCTGAGCACCTGTTCGCCCCCGGCAACCAGGTCCACCGTGCCGTAGCAGTTGCAGAAGTAGCTGCGAAAGTCCTCCTGCGGTCGCACCTCGGCATACACACCGGTGCCGCGTATGCCAGCCGTCAGTGTGGGCGTAACGATCTGGCGGTCCTGCCCCTTGCCCCACACGCTGGCCACCGCGCCCGAGAGCAGGCGCAGCACGCGCACGGCCAGCGGTGTTTCGCCCTGCAGTTCCAGGCGGGTGTTCTCGCGCACCAGGTAGGCGCTGTCGCCCACGGTGAACACGGCGCTGGCGCCGGGGCCGGTGTCGATGCGGTCACCGGCGGCCACGCTGCCCTGGGCTGTGAGCGCCTGTCCGTTGCGCCGCACGTCGCCGCGCAGCTCCACCACGCGGCTGGCGCTGGCCTGTGCCCAGGCGCTGTGCCACCAGGGCAGGGCCGGGCCTGCCAGCGCAGCCTGCAGCAACCGGCGGCGCAGGGCGGCGGGCAGCGCAGGAACCGCTGGCGCCGAGCGCATGCCGCGCAGCGCCGCAGCGTCAATCGTGCGGAGCGGGCCCGTCGGTCGGGGGAGGGGTGGCGGGGCGTTCTTCATCGTCAGGCCTTTCTGTGCTGCGCCCAGGGGGCTCGAAGCAGTCTCGGAACGTGAAGACGATGGAGCCAAACAGCATGGTGGCCATGACCATCGCCAGCCCCACCATGATGCCACTCAGCGCCCCCAGCGAGCCCCCCAACAAACCCGCAAGCAGGCTGGTCACGAGGCCGCCGATGGCAAAGACCCCCATCCAGCCCAGCCCGTACATGGTGAAGGCGCCCAGGTTGCGCACGCAGGCCACGATGCTGAAGAACAGGCTCTTGACCGGCGGCACCTCATGCCAGTGCACCAGCCCCGGCGCGTGCCAGAACAGCAGCGACAGCGGCAGGTACAGCGCCATGGAGAGCCACATCGCGCCCTGGAAGCCGGCGCTTTGCACCACCTCCTCGGTCAGCTCGGCCTGGCCCAGATAGACCAGGGCAAATTGGCCGCCATCGATGAGTGCCGACAGCCCGATCACCAGCAGAAAGCCCGCTGCATACAATGCGCCCAGTTGCAGCATGTGGCGCAGACTATGCCTGCCGGTGCGAAAGGCCACCAGCAGCACGTCGGGCGTGGGAAAACGCCCCTGCATGGCCTCGGCCGAGGCCACCATCATGGCCAGCGTGACCGAGGGCAGCAGCACCAGCGCCAATGCCGGGCCGATGAGCGGGAACAGCGACACGACCGAAATGGCCGTCATGGACAGGAAGAACAGCGCCGCCATGGCCAGGGGCTGGCGCCGGAAAACCAGAATGCCGCCCTTGACCCAATCCAGGCCGGTGCGGGCGGGAACAATGCGCAGTTTCATGCAGGGGATGGTAGGGCTTTCAGCCCGTGGCGAGTATGACGGGGTGCTGTACCCGTTCGCGCAGTACGCGTTCAAAGTGCGCCGGGTCGTGCGGGGTAAGCATGGCGGCCTCGCGTGGCAGGTAAAAGTCCCACAGGCGCGAGATCCAGAAGCG
>JAYRLJ010000347.1:0-3359 GCA_041905305.1 Hylemonella sp.
ACTGAGACAGCCAGAGACTGTCCTCGGCAAAACGGCATTCGACCCGGGTGCGGCCATCCTCGGTTTCATAGAACAGGAATTCGCCGGGAGTTGGTGCTTGGAGTTCGGTCATGTCATCGCCGCCACTTGGGCGTGTACTCGTCCCGCGTCATCAAAGCCAGCCGCGAGGCGGGCCAGACGGCGAGGAAGTCGTCCCACAGGGCGTATTGCTGCTGGAAATCGCTCATGCGGCAGGCTCCTCGGTGGCGGTGAACAAGGCGGCCTCGAAGGTGGCCCAGGCGGATTGGCGCAGCGTGGCGGCGGCGGTGCGTTTGGCGGCGGCACTCGTGCGTGTTGTGCCGATGTCATCAACGATGGTTTGCTGCGTGGCCAGATCTGGTAATGGAAAGCGGATGTCCAGCAGCGCAGGCTTCGAGATGTTTTTCATCGTGGGCGATGTGCCGGTCAGCCGCGATTCGATGTGTTCGCGCACGATACGCAACTTCATCGCCTCAGCCAAAAAGCGCGGCAGCAGTTGGCTATCGGGCTGAAAGCGAACCCGGAAAATCTTGTCGCACAAGAGCAATTGCGGCGGTGTTGCCTCGACGTGCACACATGCACCGACGTAGCGCACCACGTTCGCACGGCTGATCAATACGTCGCCCCCCTCAATCTCGTACTCAGGCCGTGGCTTCAAGCTCGTCGGCAGCTCTTTGTTCTCGGCGGCGTTGAAGGTGCCGAAGGACACCGCACCGAGTTTGAGCACACCCCATTTGCCTTCGCGTGCGGGATGGTCGTGGCATTTGGGGCTCCAACCGTTTTCTAAGTCTGCGATCACATCACCGAGGCGCGCCAGCGGCCAGGAATGCGCGAGCTCTGGCCCGCTGGCCGAAGTTCGCAAGATGCTCTCGTGGCTCCACCGCTCCACATCCTTGAAGCGGGCCACGAACACCGGCTTGTCCGGCAGGGGCGGCGGCGGGGCCACGCCCAGTGCGGTTTCAAACGCCTGCCACCCAGCGCGTTCGATGGCATCGGCCTCCTGCTCCAGTTGCGCGGCGCGGCTCAGGTCGGCGGTGTAGGCGTCACAAAGCGCTCGTTGCGTGGCCACTGCCGGCAGTGGAATTTCCAACGCCTCAAAAATATCGAGCTTGACTTCGGTTCTGCCATCCGCACCGGAACGGCTTGCCCACAACCACTTCTTGAAATCTTCCGTCTGCAACAGCATGCGAAAGTAGCGTGGATCGAGTTCTTCAAGATCAGGTTGGTAAACCTTGAAGTGCGACGTGACGACCACGTTGTCCCAACCGGCAGGCACCACACCAACCGCGCCATTCTTCAAGTCGATTTTGGATAGCGCGATGTCTCCAGGCCGCGCCCAGAACAGCGGCAAGCTGTATTCGGTTCCTGCCGCCACCTTACGGCGCGAAATGTCTCCGCCGAAATGGATAGTGATCGGTTGCAGTTGATCGAATGTCCACTCTGCGCGATCCACTCGCTCATGTCTGGGCGACAGCAGATCGGCAATCTTGTGGCGTGGCAGGTGAGGAGCGATGTGCAAATGCGGGATGGTGAAAGCATCCCAGCGATCCAACTGGCTCCAGCGATAAACCTCGATCATTCGCTGAACTCCGGGGTCGCCTTTTCATCCGCCCCCGAGCCAATCCAAGCCTCAAATTCCCGATACGCGTCCAGCACCTTTGGCAGTTCGCTGGCCACGCCCTCGCCGGTCTCACCGGTGGAGGTGATGCCCACCGTCTTGGGCGCGGCGACGAAGACGGGATAGTCGAACAGTTCACGCACCCGCACCCACAGCGTGGCGGTGTGGGCTTCGTCGATACTTTTGTACTTGGCCTTGAGTTCCGACAGCAGCGCATCGCTGCGCTTTTGTACGGTGGCCAGCGCGGCGCTGGCTTGTTTCTTCAGTTCGGCGGCGGCCCTCTTGTGTTCCTTGGCGGCTTCGCCCATCTAGACCGGCTTGCTCTGGGTTGTAGGCTGCGCCTGACGCGGGTAGGCCGGGGCTTCGCTACGCTGCCAGGGCAGCAGCGTGCGTTGCAGGCCCAGTGTCGCCAGTTCGCCCAGCAGGTGCGCGGCCTCGGCATCGTCACCGCTGACGATGCGTGGGGCGTAGCTGGCGTGCGCATCCTGGCGCTGAGCGTCAAACCCGGCGTCCAATTCAGCGTGCGCCTGCGACCAGGCTGCCTCCCACTGTGTGGCCTCCGCTTCGGTGAACTTGCGCAGGAACACCAGCGATGCCTTGACGGTGGCATTGCTGGAGCGGAAGGTCTCTTCCGGCAGGCTCACCACGGCCAGCAGCTTGGCGCGGCCTTCGGCCCAGCGGCGCAGCCACGCCAGCGAGGGGTTGTTGAGGTTACCGTCGGGCAGCACGATGCCCATGCGCCCACCGGGTATCAGCAGGTTCAGGCAGCGTTCGACAAAGATGAGTTCGGTCGGACGGTTGTTCTTGCCCTTGCCGATCTCGAACAGATCGAGGATGGGCGTCTTGCTTGTGGCGGCTTGCAGCAGGCGGTTGTGACTGGCTTGCCACGGCGCGCCATAGCCGCGCTCCTGGCAGCGTTGCAGGTAGGCAGCATCGGTGGGCACGCGAGTTTCGTCGCTGCCGCCGACTTTCTGGTCTGCCCCGACGTTGGAGCCAAAGGGCGGATTGGTGAGCACCAGATCGAAACGGCCATCGAAGATGCCGTTGATGTCGAGCAGGCCATCGTGATAGTGGATGCCGCCGTGTCCGTCGCCGTGCATGATCATGTTCATCTTGGCGGTGCGGGCGGCGCGCGGTTCGGCGTCGGTGCCGTAGATGCACTGCCACGCCAGCCGCCCGACGCGGGTAGCGATGGGCTTGTTGTCGTCGCCGCTGGGCAGCAGCTCGTGGTTGAGGCGGGAGAACGCAGCTTCGATCTGCTGCTCTTCCTCCTCCTCGGGCAGCTTCAAGGCTTCGATGCGCGCGCGCTCGGCATCCTTTTGCGTCTGGATGTCGGCGACGATCTTGGCGCGGACATGCTCGAAGGCGCGGATCAAGAAGCCGCCCGAACCGGATGCCGGGTCGCAGATCAACTGGCCTTCCTGCGGATTGAGCAGATCGACCATGAACTCCACCACCGGGCGTGGCGTGAAGAACTGGCCCAGCTCGCCCCGGAAGGTGGTGCCGAGGAATTTTTCGAAGGCCAGTCCCTTGATGTCATCGCCGGTCTTTGAGAGATCGAAACGTTCGAGCTGCTTGACGATGCGACGGAAGGTTGCTTCGGAAATGTCGAGCTTGTCGGCGGCGGTGAACAGGTCGTCGGCGCGGTAATAGGCCTTGGTCTGCTCGAAAAGACCGTCGTGTACTTCCGGGTCGGTGGGCAGGCGCACTTGGGCGCGTTTGT
>JAYRLJ010000348.1:0-2001 GCA_041905305.1 Hylemonella sp.
CATGGTCTTACTGCTTGGCCGCCGTGAGGTCGGCCTTGGCATCCAGGCCCAGGGTGTACCCCAGCGAGACCTGGTGGAAGCGGCCGGCGGCATGGTCGTCGTGGATGGCGAAGCCGAAGTTCACGGTCTTGCCGGATGCCAGGGCGATGTCGCCTTCGCCGCCCGTGAGCTTGCGGGTGAAGACCACGACCCACTCGTCGCCCTTCTTCTCGCCCTTGGCGTCCACCAGGGCCTTGCCACCTTCCATAACGCGCTTGTCGGCCACATGGCCGTCGAACTTGCCGCCCTTGCTGGTCCACTGGATCAGGTCGTAGAACTTGCCGGCGGCCAGGTTGCCCTCGGCCACGTACTTGGTCTTCTTGTCGTCCTTGCCCTCGGGCATGGTGCGGGCGTCGGCGTGGCAGGTCTCCCAGCAGCCGCTCAGGTTCGCGCGGGTGATCTTGTTGTCCTCGAACATGACGGCCAGCTTGACGGCGTTGTCCTTGTCCATCTTCTCGGCGCCGCTGGCGGGCGGCTGCTTCCAGCTGAAGCGCAGGTAGAGGTGGGTGCCGTCGTGCGCGGCCTGCACGCTGACGGGAATGGCCGGGGCCTTGCCCTTGATGGGATGGGGCTCGTTCTTCTGCCCCGTCGCCATCTTCTTGCCCATGTCGGCGGTTTCTTCGTGGTGGCAGCTGGCGCAGCTCTCGCCCTTCTTCAGGGCGCGGGCGCCGCCGTGTTCGCTGCCCTTGGTGATCCACTCGATCGGCGAGGCACCGGGGTAGAAGACGGTGAACTTGGCGGCCGGCACCTTGCTCCAGTCGGGTGCGGCGGCGTGGGCGGCGCCGCTGGCAAGGGCCAGGGCGGCGGCGAGGGCGGTCAATTTGTTCATGGTGCGGGCTCCTTACTCATCGTCCTCGGGCATGCCCTTGGGCTTGTGGTGCGCGATGCCTTTGTGGCAATCGATGCAGGTCTCGTTGTTCTTCGCCGCCAGCTCGTGGCTCTTCTTGGCGCGCGGCTTCTGCTTGTCCTTGTCCATGCTGGCCAGGGTGTGGCAGTTGCGGCATTCGAGCGAATCGGCGGCCTTCATGCGCGCCCATTCGCTTTGCGCCAGCTGCAGGCGCTTGGCCTCGAACTTCTCACGGGTGTCGATCGTGCCCACCAGCTTGCCGTACAGCTCCCGGGAGGCCTGGATCTTGCGCTTCATCTTCGGCCACCACTCCCTGGGCACATGGCAGTCCGGGCAGGTGGCCCGCACGCCGGTGCGGTTGGTGTAGTGGATGGTGTTCTCGGAGTATTCCTTGTAGACGTTGTCGCGCATCTCGTGGCAGCTGATGCAGAAGGCCTCCTTGTTGGTCATTTCCACCAAGGTGTTGAAACCCCCCCACAGCACCACGCCGGCGACGATGCCGGTGATTAGCAGGAAGCCGAGTGAGAAGCGGCTGGGCGTGCGCAGGCCGCGCCAGAGGCGTTTGATCACGCCGGGTTGGTCTGAAGAGGCCACAGCCGTCTCCTTGTCGTTCTGTCGTCAGGTGGTGGGCCCCGGCGCGTGAACGCCGGGGCCGGCCTCATCAGTACACGTCGTGCTGGGTGTTGAAGACGTTGAACTTGCCGGTCGGCGTGACGATGCGCGGATCGGTGATCACCTTCTTCAGCTTGAGCGTCTTGTCGTCGTAGATGACGATGGCGCTCTGGTCGGCCTTGCCGCCCCACAGGCTGATCCAGACCTCATCCCCGCCCTCGTTGAACTCGGGGTGGGTGGCGCGGCGCAGGGCCTTGGTCTGCGGCAGGCCGCTGTCCTTGGCCACGTCCAGCTTCACCGGCGCCTTGTTCAGGTCCTTCAGGTCGTACACATAGACGGCCTCGGCGTTCTCGCGCTCGGGGTTCATCGGCATGTCGGCCCAGAGGTGAGTGGACTTCGGGTGCGTCTTGACGAACAGATTGCCCGCGCCGCCGGTCTTCAGCTCCTGCACGACCTTCCAGTTGTGCGCCTTGTACTGGGCGAACTTCTTGTCCTCGCTCGGC
>JAYRLJ010000348.1:2011-3357 GCA_041905305.1 Hylemonella sp.
ATCTTCTTGGTGTCCACCAGCGCGGCCAGCTTGCCGGTCTTGGTGTCCACCGCGGCGATCTTGTGCGAGGCGTTGGCGGCCACGAGGAAGTAGCGCTTGCTCATGTCCCAGCCGCCGTCGTGCAGGAACTTGGCCGACTCGATGGTGGTGGTCTTGAGGTTCTTGATGTCGCTGTAGTCGACCAGCATGATCTGGCCGGTTTCCTTGACGTTGACCACCCACTCCGGCTTGGTCATCGAGGCCACGATGGAGGCCACGCGCGGCTCGGGGTGGTACTCGCCATCCACGGTGTTGCCGCGGGTCGAGACGATCTTGATGGGCTTGAGCGTCACGCCGTCCATGATCGAGTACTGGGGCGGCCAGTAGGTGCCGCCGATCAGGTACTTGTCCTCGAAGCCCTTGAACTTGGAGGTGTCGACCGAGCGTGCATCGGCACCCAGCTTCACCGTGGCCACCGTGGTGGGCGTCTCGTACCAGAGGTCGATCAGCGTCACCAGGCCGTCGCGGCCCACGGTGTAAACGTAACGGCCCGAGGCCGAGAGGCGCGAGATGTGCACCGCGTAGCCGGTGTCCAGCACCTGCCAGATCTGCTTGGTGTCGCCGTCCACCAGCGCGAGCTTGCCGGCGTCGCGCAGCGTGATCGCGAAGACGTTCTTCAGGTTGATCTTGTTGAGCTGCTTCTTGGGCCGCTGGTCCACGGGCACCAGCAGCTTCCAGCTGGCTTCCATGTCCTTGAGGCTGAACTCGGGCGGCACATCAGGGGTGCGCTGGATGTAGCGCGCCATGACGTTGATCTCGTCCTTGGACAGGATGTCGTCGTAATTGACCATGCCGCCTTCGGTACCCAGCGAAATGATCTTTTCCAGGCGCTGGGTGCCCAGCTTGAGCGTGCCGCCCTCCTGGACATTGCCGTCCTTGTCCTTCTTGCTCCAGTGCGGCTCGAGGTTCTTGCCGGTGGCACCCTTGCGCAGTACACCGTGGCAGCCCGCGCAGCGTTCGAAGTAGATCTTCTTGCCGAGCTCGATCTCGGCGGGGGTCATTTCGGGCGCACCCGTTTGGGCCTGCGCCCCCACCGCCAGCAAGGCACCCAGGGCCAGCGTGGACAGTTTGGGAGACAACATGCTTAGCACTCCTCTTCAAGGGCCGACGCGATGCGGCCCGGCAGCACGGATCCATCGAACCAGGATGGGCTCGGCGGGGGCTGCTTTCCTCGCTTAGAGCGCCGCCATGGTTCCCGTTGCCGGGCCGTGCTTCCTTGAAGTGGTTCAAGCAGGTGCGGGCTGTGGCTTTGGCGCCATGTCTGCGCCTGGGGCGGGCGCCCCCGAGGGTGAACGCCCCAAGCGCTC
>JAYRLJ010000349.1:0-3352 GCA_041905305.1 Hylemonella sp.
GACCGAGATGCCTTCGTTGCGGAAGTGCAGGTAGGCAAAGGGCAGAGCCAGCACCACCATCACCAGTGCGCTCAGGGGGTAGAACACCTTCTTCCAGAACTCGATCTCGTAGCGCTCCGCCGACTGGTTGTTGGCGTTGAGGTGACGGATGTAGAGGAAGAGGTCCACCGTGCTCATGCGGTCGGGCCGCAGCACGGCGGCCGACACCATCTCGGACGAAATCTGGGTCGGCCAGCGGAAGCTGGCGTTCAGCGTGCGTTCGATGCGCGCCGCTTCCGAGCCGCGGGCCGTGAACTCGATGCGCTCGGCGTTCTCCAGCCGCCAGGCTTCTTCATCACTTTCGAACTGGGCCGACGGGGCGCGTGTCATGGAGACCAGAAAACCCTTGTTGTCGAACTCGAAGACGCGCACGCCGCGCATGCTGCCGTCCGAGGCGATGGCATTGACGTTGACGGCAAACTGGGCATAGGGCTGCTTTTCCCGCAGCCAGGCGCCGGTCTGGCCGACGGTCAGGTTGCCTTGGTAGCGCGCCTTGAGCAACTGGGCGGTGCGGTCGGCCCAGGGCGCGAGGAAGTCACCTGTGACAAAGGTCAGCACCACGAAGGCGGCACCGGCCGCCAACAGGGTGCGCAGCGCGCGCCACGGGTCCAGTCCGCTGGTGCGCAAGATGGTGAACTCCGAACTCTGCGCCATGCGGGTCATGACGTAGATGGTGCCGATCAGCACCGTGATCGGCAGCAGCTCGTACAGGTGGTTGGGCACCAGCAGCGCCACGTACAGCAAGGCCTGCGGCACCTGGTAGCCGGCGCCGATGCCCGGCCGGCCAATGGACGGCAGCTGGTCGACGAAGTCGAAGAAGCTGAACAGGGCCAGGAAGGCCAGCGTGACGAACGCCACCGAGGAAAACACCTCGGCATAGATCAGGCGGCGGATGGTCTTCATGCGCGCGCCTCCGGGCCGACAGGGCGCCGACGGGCCAGCAGGGTACGCCAGCTCCAGTTGTAGTGCCGCGCCGCCAGCCAAAGCAGTGCCAAGGCCAGCACGCCACCATGCAGCAGCACCATGAAGGACAGAAAGTCGATCTTGTTGTTGCTGATCCAGGTCTGGCCGAGGTTGAGCAGGTTCAGGTAGACCTGAAACAGCAGCAGCGAGAAGAACAGGTTGCCGGAGCGGCCCAGGCGGGGGTTCACACGCGAGGCGGCAAGGGCGATGATCATCAGGTTGAAGGCCGCCAGCACGAAGCCCAGGCGCCAGGAGATTTCGCCCAGGTGGTGCGGCGTCGGCTGGCGGACCAACACCAGGGTGGAGACCGTGTTGAGCGGAATCTCGACCTGGGCACCGAGCTGGTCCGGCGTGATGCGGATGCCATAGCGGGCAAATTCGCTGAGCTTGAAGTCGGACTTGCCGATGCTGTTCTCCAGCCGCTGGCCGTTTTCCAGGATCAGAAAGCGCTCATTGCCGATGAGTTCGACGCGGCCGCTGCGGGCCGAGGTCACGGTCTCCTTGCCTTGTTCGGTGGTGGCAATGAAGACGTTGCTGGCCGAGTGCTGGCTCAGCAGGCTTTTTTCGACGAAGAAGACGCGGCTGCCGCCGGCCGATTCCTGGAACTGACCCGGCTGTACCCGCTCGAGGTCGCCGCGGTTTTCGTACTGGGCCCGCATGTCCTCGACCTGCTTGTTCGACCATGGCAGCACGAAGAGCGCCAGCGTGGCCACGGCCAGCAGGATGGGCCAGGCAAAGCGCAGCAGCGGCCCCAGCAAATTACCCAAACCGACGCCGCTGGAGAACCAGATCACCATCTCGCTGTCGCGGTACAGGCGCGACAAGGTGCCGACCGTGGCGACGAACAGGCCCATGGTCATGATGTTGGGCAGGAAGGCCAGCACGTTGTAGCCCATCACCAGCATCACGTCGGACGGGTTGAAGCTGCCCCGCGAGGCCGCGCCCAGGGTACGAATCAGCGTCATCGTCATGACCACCGTCACCAGGACGATCAGCGTGGCGCCGAAACTGCGTGCCAGCTCCTTGCGGATGGAGGAATGGAATAACATCGGTCAGAAGGAAAACCGCAATTATGAACTTCGAACTCAAGTCCCTCGACCTTGCCAGCGCCGCTGCCCAGGCCTGCGATGCCCTGGTGGTGCTGGTGCCCGCCGGCTGCAAACCCGGCAAGGATGGTTTTTCGGCCCTGCTGGGCCAGGCGCTCAAGGCCGGTGACCTGGAGACCCAGCCCGGCAAGCTGCTCACCCTGTACCGACCGGCGCAGGCCAAGTGCATCCGCGCCGTACTGGTGGGGGCCGGCGACGGTTCGGCCAAGCAGGTGCGGCAAGCGGTTGCGGCGGCTTTCGGCGCACTGCGGGCCGGTGCGCCGGCGTTGAAGAAGCTCGTGCTGTGCTTCGCGGGCCGTCCGGCGCGCGGTGCCGTGCGGGCAGCTGTTACGGCCGTGGCCGATGCCAGCTATGTCTATACGGCGACCAAGTCCAAATCCGATGGCCGATCGCTGGCTCGGATCACGCTGGGCGTGCCGAGCGCGACCCCGGTGAAGGAGGAGTTTGCCCGCGCCGTGGCCGTGGTGGCCGGCATCGAGATGGCCAAGGAATGGGCTAATCGGCCCGGCAACCACGCAGCGCCGACGCTGCTGGCGCAGGCCGCGCGCTCGCTGGCGCGCCTGCCCAAGATCAGTTGCCAGGTACTGGGCCCGCGCGAGGTGGCCAAGCTCGGCATGGGGGCCTTCATGGCGGTGGCGCAGGGCTCGGAAGAGCCGCTGCGGTTCATCGTCCTGCACTACAACGGTGCCGCCAAATCCGAGGCGCCGACGGTGCTGGTGGGCAAGGGCATTTCCTTCGACTCGGGTGGCATCTCCATGAAGCCGGCCGCGGAGATGGATGAGATGAAGTTCGACATGTCGGGTGCAGCCAGTGTGCTGGGCGTGTTCCGGGCCTTGGGCGAACTCAAGCCGGCCATCAACGTGGTGGGGCTGATTCCAAGTTGCGAAAACATGCCCGACGGCCGTGCCGTCAAGCCCGGCGATGTGGTGACCAGCATGAGTGGCCAGACCATCGAGATTCTCAACACCGATGCCGAGGGGCGGCTGATCCTGTGCGATGCGCTGACCTATGCCGAGCGCTTCAAACCGCGGGCCGTGGTGGACATCGCCACACTCACAGGCGCCTGCATGGTGGCGCTGGGCGGGGTGCGCAGCGGTTTGTTCGCTACCGACGACACCCTGGCCGAGCAGTTGCTGGCGGCCGGCGAGGCGGCGCAGGATCTCGCCTGGCGTCTTCCGCTGGACGACGATTACGCCGACGGCCTGAAGACCAACTTCGCCGATGTGGCCACCGTTGCGGGCCGC
>JAYRLJ010000350.1:0-3323 GCA_041905305.1 Hylemonella sp.
TGGCCCTGCCCGGCGACGACGTGCGGCCGCAAGACTTCAAATGCTTCTGGTTCAAGGGCGGCAAGGGCCTGCTGATGCACCCCAACGTGTGGCACGAAGGCGTGTTTGCCACCCAGGGCCGCCGCAGCTTCTACGACGAACAGGGCGCCGTGCATGCGCGCGTGTCCGTCAACTTTGCGGCGGAGTTTGGGTGTTTGCTGGAGATGGGATTGGGGCCAGGGTGAGGCCGAATGGCGGGACCCAGCCTAGTTAGTCACCGGCCGCCGTGTTCATAAGCAGGTTTGCAGGTTTAGGGGCGGTCTTCGCGGACCGGCAGTTGACGGGAGAACGGGGAAAGGCTGTTATAAATCATGTACTTATTTAGTTGCAACGGAGGCGAAATGAAACGTGACAACGTTGTTCATAAGACGGGTTTCACTTCTACATCACGTTAGATTGCATTGGCCACGATTACGCAAATTCGAGGCGCGCTGCTGGAGGAAGCAGTACTGTTCCTACTGAAGAAGGTGGGGTACGACACATACGATCCCGCCGCTTTGCTACCACACCACTTGGAATACTTGCGCTCTGGACACTCAGGGCTGGAAGTTCGGGGCAGAGGAACGTGGCATCAGCTTGATGCATTCGCGCTCTGGAAGTATTCGCCAGCATTCATGTATCCGCTTCACCTGATGGTCGAAGCCAAGTGCTATGCCTCACACCGGCCTGTCGGCGTAGAGGTACCTCGCAATAGCGTAGGTGTGCTCAAAGATATCTCTGAGAACTACTTCACCTACACAGGACGAGGGAATGCCTTTCGCGGCCCACGCTACAACTACACCGCCGCCATCTTCTCTACGTCCGGCTACACGCAAGGCGCAGTAGAGTATGCGGTGGCGCATCAAGTGTTCCTGATCCAGTATGAGAGCGTGCCGGCTATCCAGCCGCTCATTGACTCGATCCTGGCTTTTGACGAAAAGTGCGTCAATCTGAGGGGACAGCAAGCCATCGCCGCGGCTCGCCGGTACTACCGGAAGTGCCTGGCCGCCGGTGAAGAGGCGGAGATTGCAGATCCGCCGCCCGAGTTGACGGAGCGTGGGCAAGAACTCTTGCGAGGCCGCGTTGCTGAAGCATGCCGGGCTATTGGTGGTTCCTATTTCGGCATGCTCCAAGGCCAGTGGCCGCTCCACCTATTGCGGCATGAGCCACTGCCGCCCGACGCCTTCGTCGAGGATGTTGTTAACTGCCGAGTGCATGGAGATCACACGGGGGTATGGAGATTCGTGCCGATCCAAGTAGCGCCAGGACATCCGGCTTGGTTCGAGTTGGAGTTCAGCCTTCCACCGCTGATTGCGGAACTCGTTCAGAACAACTGGCGCGATCCAATCGCAGTGGCCAACTTGAAGCAGCAGCACTTCTCATTTATCGATCTAACCGGCGTGATCGGCGGAATCAGACGAAGCGTGCGGCTGCAATTGGATCGCGAGTGGATTGAAGGGTATATCCGTCGCCGGAGGTGAAGATGCAATCTAACTGGTCGGTCGACTCGGACACGGTGCGGCAAAGCGCCGCGAGGGGCAGGATATCCAACGGCGCCTCGCGGCGCCTTGCCGCACCGTGCCGGTCACCTTCACGTTAGACGCAGATGAACGAAGGCACGCTAGTAATCGACGTGACAGTTCCTAGTGCGTGGCCGCCCCAGAGCCCAATCAATCTATTTGATGGTGCGGTGGACGGAGGAACGATTGAAGTTACGGCCGGGCCGGCCGCCACGCTGCAATTTCAGATTAAGAGCACAGGCGGCGACTTGACGTACGAGACTCCGCGTCTCGCACTCCCAGATTTCCCATTCTTGAAGGTGGCGATTTCATGGGGGCGGACAGATGGTATTGGCTGTGCAATCAACGGCATGCTTGTAACGGAGCATACCGAACATCCCGTGAAACTCGACGCTAAGAGTCACCCTCCGACAGGTTTTCGCTCAGAGTTTTCCTTCGTAGTACCCGACCGCTGTGATGACCGCGAGCGCAGCTTTCTCCGCTTTGTTCTCGATCTTCAGGCCCGCGTCATGATTAAAGACCGCTTCAACCTCCTTGAAGCGTCGGCAATTCTTCGAAGGCTACTCCTAGATGCACGGCCGATTCTGCATCTGGTGAATCGCGAACACAGATATCAACTACGATTCCCATTCGTTTTGGAGCGCCAAGTCAAAGACACCGGCGAAGGCCCAGTCTTTCAGTTCACAAATCTTTGTCCGGATTTCGCGGACGCCACAGATATCCAGTCCATGACACTTGATGCGTTTCTTGGTTCCGAAGTGCTTCGTGATCATGCGCGAGCCTTTAGCGTTCGGGATGTCATCGATGTTTGTGCCAACCTGAAAGGCGGAATCCACTTCGGTGATCCCGTGTCTCAGGCTGAGCAGGCATTGACTAAGCTGGATGAGAACTACCTTCCGTTCTTTGTAGACGCAAGTCTCTCGGCACTGCCCGGCATCGCTTGGACTGTCGTGGTAGGGGCGCGACCGTTGATTGAAGCTATTCTGAAGAAGCATCATGCCGCACTTGATCGGTTCTGATAGTGGAAATGCGGTGACGTCTAACAGTGTGGTCGAGGCCGACACACAACGGCGTGTCGCCGAAAGGCGCGCAGGCAATCGTCCCCATTGCGACGCCAAGCCGTTGCGTGCGGCTCACCTTCGACGCTAGCGCTCATGAAATATTTGGCGCGCACGCTCAAGACAGTTTGGTGGCTCACCCTCGCCTACATACCGTTCGCGCAAGCGAGGGTCTACCGCGAGTTTGCAACCAGTATTGGCTGTCCGCCAATAGGGGACTGCTATGTTCCGGGCTCTGAGCACTTGCTGGGTATGGACATTCTCAATTTCTTCTCGGCCATCGTCATATGGCCTGCTTGCCTTTGGGTGCTGGTTGTTAATCCGCTCGTCACTCTCAAGAAGCGCCGGCGCTCGATGGGGGTCGCGCAAGACCTCTAACTGGCCAGCCCAGCGGCAACGTCCTTCGGCCGCGCTTGGCCTCGGACGTTTTACCTAAAGCGTCCATCTCGCCACCCCCCGCATGACCCGTCGCCGTACCTTCATTGCACAAGCGGTCGCGGGCGTCGTCACTTTGGATGGTCTCGGCGCTCCCGCGAGCGCCGCTCGCGAGCAGCCTGACCCCAGGTGGCACACCGCCGCCCTGGCCCAGCGCCGCCTGGCGGAATCCTGGGGCGACCAGCCCTATGGCGCGGTGCTGGTGCTGGGCGACGCCGTGGTGGGCGAAGGCCCCAGCCGCGTGGTGAAGGACAACAACCCCGACGCCCACGCCGAGCGCGTGGCCCTGCTG
>JAYRLJ010000017.1:0-20197 GCA_041905305.1 Hylemonella sp.
AGACCTTTTGAGAAAACAGCCATCCAGCATAGGTATGCAAGAAAGATCAATGCAAGTTCTTTATATTTAGCGGCATCCAACTCGACCCAAGCGTAAGTTAGGACGCTGCTCTTAGCCCCCTTGATCAACCCAATGTCAAGGGCCAAGAACACTGTGATCACGATCAAAGCAAACTGGATATCAGACGCTTTTCCAATTGCTTGCATCAACCCCCCAAGAATTTTCGATTCGCCACTGGGCTTGTCTTCAGTCATACGAACTCCAGAAGAAAAAGTCGATTTGTACTAGCCGAAAGATTTTGGCCGCGATTTTTATCTCCTTTAACTCTACAGAACTGGGGAAGCCCATCGCGGCATATCGCAAGGTGGTGTTGTTGACGCGTCAATGTATTCAAGCGCATGAGCCGCGGCTTGCTCTGCAAGTGATATGTGACAGCAACGCACTTATTTCGACACGTGGGTAGGCATTCAGCACCAAATTCGCAACGTGCTGCGCTTTTATATGTGCACAGTTAGTGCGCAAGTTGTTCTTAGCCGCGCCTCAAGCTTCATTAACTGTGACCACCGACAGCTACCAAGCGCGCCTGTCCGGCCCGCTACTGGACCGCATCGACCTGCATGTGTCAGTCGCGGCCGTGCCGGCTGCCGAGTTGCTACAGGCACCGGCCGGCGAATCCACAGCGCAAGTGCAAGCGCGTTGCCTGGCGGCACGCGAGCGGGCCCAGGTGCGACAAGGCAAGCCGAACCAGGCGTTGTCCGGCACCGAGATCGACACCCACGCCCTGCCAGACGACGCAGCACTGAAGTTCCTGAACGCCGCGGCCGTGCGGCTGGGCTGGTCGGCGCGCGGCATGCACCGCACGCTCAAGGTCGCCCGCACCATTGCCGATCTGGCCGGCGCGCCGCGCATTGGCCTGGAGCATATTGCCGAGGCGCTGCAGTACCGGCCGGCGCTGCCGGTGCAGGGCTGACACGCGCACCAGGCCTTATGCCATCAGCGCCTCCGTGCGCGCCGGCGCTTCGCGCTGCATCAGGGCCGCGAACAGGCTGGCCGGGTCGATCACCTGGATCAGCACCTCACCGCCATTGGCCTTGATGAAGTGACGCACCAGCCCTTCGCTGCCAAACGGCGTGGCCATGATCTGCTGCTCGCTGAACTCCGGCACGGCGTGCAACTCGTCCACCAGCAGCCCCAGCGTCTGCTCGCCGTGGCGCACTATGATCACCTGGCTGCGGTTGTCGGTGGGTGACGGCGTGCCGCGGATCAGATAGCCGAGGTCGAATACCCAGACCGGCGCACCGTCGCGACCCTCGCGCTGCAAGCCCAGCAGGCCGACGCAAGCACGGCGCTCGCCGGTCGAGACGGTGGTGATCTTGCTCGCCGGCAGCGCTTCCAGGGCGTGTTGCGCCGGCAGCGCGTACAGCGCGCCGCCGATGACGAAGGTGGCGTACTCGCAGCCCGCCTGGCCCCGCAGGTCGGTCTGCAGCTGGATGCGGGCCGCACCGCTGTCACCACTGGCCTCGCGCACCTCACCGAGGAACTTGAAGACGACAGCCAGCACGTCTTCGCGGTAGCCGTCCGTTACCTTGAACTCGCGGTAACCGCTGGACATGGTGCAGCCCATGATGGCGTACTGGCCGTCATGCACCACGATGCGCGAGGCGCTGTGGCCATTGGGCAGCTGGCGCAGCGTGTCGTCCAATTCCAGCACGCTACCCACCGGGCGCGCCGGGTCCAGACTGGAGATCACGCGCCCCTGTCGATCGACAAACAGGGCCTGCATGCCGGTCTGCTCACCCAGGCCGCCGCGCAGCATGGCGGCGAACTCGGGCTCGGCATCGAACACGATGCCGATGCCGCCCACCACCCGTGCTTCGTCCTGCGGGTCGCGGATCGCGGCGTGGTAGACATAGGTGGGCCGGTCGCCATACAGCGGAGAGGCTTCGAAGGGCGTGACGTGGTAATCCTGTTCGCTGGCGAGTGCGCGCACACGCGCCAGCGTGGCGGCATCGATGTGGGTGCCGATGACGCTGTCGCGACCCTGCCCCGGCTGCGTGCTGGCGATGATGCACCCCTGCAGGTCGTAGACGAACAGACGGGTGTAGACGGTGTACAGGCTGTTGATGTAGGCCAAGATGTCGCTGATCTGCTTGCGGGCCGCATCGCCGAGTTCGGGGGCCGCCAAGGCGGCGCGCAACTCTGGCGTCAGAGCCCACCAGCGGCAGTCGTCCGATCGTTCGTACAGGTTGCGGTCCAGCAGGTCAACCAGCAGGTGCGAGACGAACTCCGAGTCACGCAGGCTGGATGCCAGCACCGTCTCGTACAGGTCGCCGATCGACTTGGAAAACAGCTCGTTGCTGCGTGCGCCGGTCTCGCTGATCTGGTCGAGGATGGTCTTGAGCTTCATCAGCTCGCCGCGCTGCCCGGCCGTCATCACCTGGCCGTTCCAGACCACGCGCCGGATCGTCTCGGCCGCCATCATGATCTCGTACAGCGGCGCCGAGAACGATTGCGCGTGCGACAGCAGGCCTTCGCGCACCACCGGTGCCAACGTGGCCAAGGTGTTGCTGGCCGCGCCGGTGAAGGCCACGTCGACCGGCATCATCACCTGCCCCTGCCAGCCCGTCGGGCCGGGGTAGCCCTGGTAGCCGGCCGAACGGTAGGTACGCACCAGGTACTCGCGGCCGCCAAACATCAGCAGCCGCGGCCGCGCCGTCGGGTTGACCGGCACCACCGCGCCAACCGGGATCCACAGGGGATCGGCGCTCTCGATGACGCGGTTGTCACCGTCCAGCAGCAGCAGGTTGGCGCGGCCATCCGGGTCGCCGTGCGTGCGGAAGATGCCGGCCATTTCCTGCTCGAAGTTGAAGCACAAGCACAGCACGCCGACCACCGCGCCGGTCTGCGGATGCACCATGCGCTTGGAATAGATGAGCGCCTGCCGCTTGGCCGGCCGCAGGTCGCTGGTACGGAAGGTTTCCACATAGCCGTCGCTGGCCAACGTCTGCGCCAGCAGCGGGTCGCTGCTGCCTTCCAGCGGCGTAGCCTCGTCAATCTGCACCAGCACGTTGCCGGCGACGTCGAGCAGGATGATCTCGTCGTACACCGTGTACTTGTCGCGGTAGGCGCGCAGGCGCTGGCGGATCGCGCACTCGTCGTCCGTCAGGCCGGCGACAAAGGCGCACAGCTCGTTGTCCGTGGCCAGAAAACCGACGTCGGCGGTGCGCTCGTAGAGGTTACGCACCACGATGTCGATCACATACTGCGCCTTGGTGCCGATCTCGCCCAGCACGGTGGCCACCTTCTCACCCACCAGGCTGGTCACCAGCTCCTGCTCCAGCCGGTTGAAGCCGTCACGCGTGGCGGCCATGGTCGGCAGGATGGCGCGCGCCTCCTCGGGGCAATTCATCTTGGCCGACGATTCAATGATGCGCCACATCAGGTTGAGTTCCTGCAGCGCCTGCTCGCAACGGATGACGTCACGCATGTAGGGAAGAAAAGTGTCGATCTGAAGTGATTCGTTGTTGTCCATGCAAAAAGCAGCGGCAGCGCCACCAAGCAGCGCACCGAAGAGATGTCCGCCGAGGGGCGTAGGTTCAAGGAAAGGAGGAATTCAGGGACTACGGCCGGACGTCGCCGTCACGACTGCAGCCACTGCGGCCACGGGGGCCGGACGCTCAGCGCAGAGCGGGTACTGGAGTCGTATTCATGGGCATCCCTTAACGTCGTTGTTGTAGGTGCGTGGCTTGAAGCAATTTCCGGGCCCACGCCATCAAATGCCGCCCTCGTCCTCGCCGAGCAGCCCCGCACGTCGGCGCAGTGCTGCAGCAAAGTAGCTCCCCGCCGCCACTACCACACCGCCCCCGAGCAGGATCACGGCCATCGAGCCGATGCGCCCCACCAGCGCGGCCGCCAGCAACACACCGATCGATTGGCCCAGAAACAGGCTGGCGGCAAACAGCGACACCGCTGTACCGCGCGCCGCCGGCGCCATCTGCGTGGCATTGGCTTGCATGGTGTTGTGGAACATGAAGAAACCGAAGCCCCCCAATAGGCTGGCCGGAACCACCGGCGCCCAGTGCGGTGACAGTGCCACGACCAACGCCGCAGCACCCAGCAGCCCCACCCCGAAGCGCACCAGCCCGCGCTCGCCCAGGCGCCGGATCAGGAAGCGCGCCACGGCCATGTAGAGCATGCCACCCAGGCCGAACAAAGCCACGATGGCACCGGCGTAGGTCAGCGACAGACCCAGCGCATGGTGCAGGTGCGAGGCCCAGATGGCCATGACGCCGAAACCGGCCGCACCTTCGATCAGCGCCACGATGAGCACGATGCGCGACCAACGGCCGGTGGCGATCTGCAGGGCCTGCGCCACGAAGCCGACCGACCGGGTCGCCGCACCGTCGTGACGCGGCGCCTGCGCGGCACGCTGGCGCC
This sequence comes from Hylemonella sp., assembly GCA_041905305.1. Taxonomy (GTDB): domain Bacteria; phylum Pseudomonadota; class Gammaproteobacteria; order Burkholderiales; family Burkholderiaceae_C; genus Hylemonella. The sequence continues at coordinate 4,438 of JAYRLJ010000017.1, forward strand.
GCCCTTCGGCCAGCAGCAACAGGCCGACCACCCCGAACAGCAGTGTCATGAAGACAAAGGCCCAGCGCCAGCCGAGCGTGTCGGTGAACAGTCCGCCAAACAGCTGGCCGCCGGCAATGCCCAACGTGGTGCCCAGGCCGACGCGCGCCAACGTCTCCTGGCGCACTTCATAAACCACCGCATCGCCGATCCACGCCAGCGACAGCGGAATGATGGCCGCAGCCCCAAGCGCCACCAGCACGCGCGCCAGCACCAGAGCGTCCAGGCTGGCCGCGAAGACCGCCGCAATGCTGCCCACGCTGCAGCCGAGGGTGGCCAGCGTGACGATACGGAACTTGCCCAAGCGGTCACCCAGCGGCCCATAGACCAGCTGGCACAGGCCGTAGACCACCGCAAACACCGACACCACCTGCGCCGCCTGCGCCAGGCTGACGTCGAACTCGCGCGACAGCTGGGGCAGCATGGCGTCGCACAGGCGCTGGGCCGTCATGCTGGAGAAGGTGGCCAGCGACAGCAACAGCACGGAGCGGCGCGTGGCAGCGGGAATGGTGCGATAGGCAGAGGACATGTGCAAGAAACAGAAGAATTCGGCAAGGCGGGCGCACCGCAAGCCGACGCCAGATGCACGCGAGGCCCGATTCTAGGCACTCATGGCCGCGCCTGCTTGGCCGCACCAAGGCGACACGCTGCGTCCGCCACCCAGGGCAGCTATCGAATTCATAGCTGATTGCGCAATACCAGCAAGGGTCCTTGACGAATTTGTCATATGACTTTGCCATAATCCGGCCATGCATCCTGCCTCCCGCCACGACCCGCGCCTGATCGGCTGGCTGTCGTTGGCGCAACTCATCAGCTGGGGCAGCGTGTTCTACACCTTCGCCTTGCTGATGGAGCCGGTGGAGCGCGAACTGGGTCTGAGCCGCGCCGAGTCGTCGCTCGCCTTCAGCCTGGCGCTGCTGGCCGAAGGCCTGCTGGCCTGGCCGGTAGGCCGGCTGATCGACCGCGGTCACGAGCGCGTCGTCATGACCTGCGGCTCGCTGCTGGTGGCCCTGTGCCTGGCGCTGCACAGTGGCATCGACAGCCTGGCGGGTTTCTACGCCGTCTGGCTCGGCCTGGGCATCGGCTCGGCGGCCACGCTTTACCCGCCGGTGTTTGCCGTGGTGATCCGGCGCTTTCCGCACGACTTCCGCCGTGCCATCATCACCATCACCTTCCTCGGCGGGCTGGCCAGCACGGTGTTCTTGCCCTTATCGGCCTGGCTGATCCAGCAGTTCGGCTGGCGCCACGCCCTGCTGGTGCTGGCCGCGCTGCACCTGCTGGTATGCGTGCCGCTGCATGCCTGGGTGCTGCGCCATGCGCCCGCCCCGGCGAGCACGCGCGTCGCCAGCGCCCCAGCGCCCACGGCCTTACGGCCGCACCTGCTGAGCCCCACCTTCTGGCTGGTGGGCCTGTTCATCGTGCTGCTGATGGGCGTGACAGCGGCGCTGCCACCCCACATGGTGAGCCTGCTGCGCGAGAACGGCTTGCCCGAGACCTGGGTCATCGCGGTGCCCGCGGCCATTGGCGTGCTGCAGCTGTTGGGACGCATGCTGCTGTACTTCTTCGAGCACCGCATGGACCTGCACCAGGTCAACCGGCTGATCCCCTGCCTGATCCCGCTGGGTCTGCTGGCCCTGCTGCTGGCACCCTGGCTCGGCAGCGCGCAGATCGCGGTGCTGCTGCTGTTCGTGCTGCTCTATGGCATGGGCAACGGCATGTTCACCATCGTCAAAGGCACGGCCGTGGCGCAATACGTGAGCCAGACCCAGGCGGCCTCACTCAATGGCGCCCTCGGTGTGCCAATGGCGCTGGGACGCGCCGGCGCGCCCTGGCTGCTGGGGTTGCTGTGGAGCCCGGCCGGCGGCTACGTGAGCGGCCTGTGGCTGATGCTGGGGCTCAGCCTGGTCGGCGTGGCGGCCCTGATGGCTGCGCAGCGGCTGGCGCGCCACTGACATCCGGCCGAGCGCACCCTCACGTCAGTTGGTCAGAGGGTAGAGGGCATTGCCTTCAACGCGCACACGGGCGCCCACGCCAACAGGCGCGGCCTGCTCGATGCTGCGCATGTCACCATTGTCCATGCGGAGTTCGACTTGGTAGACGGTGGTCTTCTTCATCTTCTTCTCCACCGTGTTGCCGGCGATGCCGCCACCCACGGCACCGGCAATGGTGGCCAAGGTCTTGCCGTCACCGCCGCCGAACTGGTTGCCCACCAAGGCGCCGAGCACACCACCGGCCACGACACCGGCACCACTGGGCGTGCCTTCGCGCTCCAGCGGTGTCACAGCCGTCACGGTGGCGCAGTTCAGGCAGACCTCCTTGGCGGCGGGTGAGGGTGAGGGAGCGGACGTTGCGGCCGACGTCGGCGTACCGGGCTGCGCCTGCGCCACCGGCTTGTTGCTGCGGCTGGCGGCGGCCTTGCCGGCGGCCGGCTTTTTCTCGGTGACGGCTGTCTTGGACTCGGCGGGCGCCGTGCCCATCGCCTCGGCGGTGGGAGCCGGCAGCACCGTCACCGGATTGGGTACCGGACTCACGGCCACCGGGTGTTGCTGCGCCTCGCGCGACTGCACGTAATACAGCGCCGACGCCAGGGCCACAACGGCCACGGCAAGCACGGCGATGGCGGCCCACAACGCGTTGTTGCGCGCCGGAGTGGCGTAACCAGACGATTGTGTTTGCGCGTTCATGATCTTCTTCCTTGTGTTGACAGACGTGAGAGTGGGCCATGACGGCGGCCCATGCTTCTAACGCCTGTGGCTCCCTAAGGTAGACAGGAATGGCGCGATGAATATGTCTGCTTTGTAAGCTTAGGTAAAAGCCGACAACATGCAAGCCCACCAGCACAACAGGCGGGCGGCGACCGCCTGCTGCTCCCTTGGCTTTGCCCCCTCAGAGATTGGGGGCCAGCAGGCGCTGCAGCGCCTCTTGCTGCATGCCGCGGCGGCGCGCCAGGTCCTGCAGCTGGTCCTCGCCAATGCGACCGATATTGAAATACGTGCTCTGCGGGTGGGCCAGGTAGAAGCCGCTCACGCTGGCCGCCGGCGTCATGGCCAGGCTCTCGGTCAGGCCCATGCCGATCTCCTCGCACTGCAGCAGCGCAAACATGTCCTGCTTCACGCTGTGGTCCGGGCAAGCCGGGTAGCCGGGCGCCGGGCGGATGCCCTGGTACTTCTCGGCGATCAGGTCTTCGCTGCTGAGCGCTTCATTGGGTGCGTAACCCCAGAGATCGGTACGCACACGCTGGTGCAGGCATTCGGCGAAGGCCTCGGCCAGTCGGTCGGCCAGGGCCTTGAGCATGATGGCGGAGTAGTCGTCATGGTCGGCCATGAAGTACTGCTCCTTCTTCTCGGCGCCGATGCCGGCCGTGACGGCAAACACGCCGACGTAATCGGGCGCCGTGCCCTTGGGCGCCACGAAGTCGGCCAGGCAACGGCTCGGGCGCTGCACGCCATCCACCACCTGCTTCTCGGTCTGCTGGCGCAGGCCGTACCAGGTGAGCGCCACTTGCGTGCGGCTCTCGTCGGTGTAGAGCTCGATGTCGTCATCGTTCACGCTGTTGGCCGGGTAGAGGCCCAGCACGGCGTTGGCAGTGAGCCAGCGGCCCTCGATCAGCCGCTGCAGCATGCGCTTGCCGTCGGAGAACACGCGCTGGGCTTCGGTGCCGACGATCTCGTCCTTCAGAATGGCCGGGAACGGGCCAGCCAGATCCCAGGTCTGGAAGAAGGGCCCCCAGTCGACGTACTTGGCGAGCTCGGCGAGGTCGAAATTCTTGAAGACGCGGCGGCCGATGAACTTTGGCTGCTGCGGTGTGTAGCCGCTCCAGGCAATCGGCGTCTTGTTGGCACGCGCCTTGTCCAGCGACCATAGCGGCGTCTGCTTCTTGTTGGCGTGCTGCTGGCGCACGCGCTCGTAGTCGGCGTTGAGTTCGTCGATGTACTTGGCGGCCTGGTCACTCAGCAGCCCCTGCGCCACGCTCACACTGCGCGAGGCATCGGGCACATAGACCACCGGGCCTTCGTAATGCGGCGCAATCTTCACCGCCGTGTGCACGCGGCTGGTGGTGGCGCCGCCGATCAGCAGAGGGATCTTCTTGATGCGGAAGTGCTCGTCCTTCTGCATCTCGCTCGCCACGTACTGCATCTCTTCCAGGCTGGGCGTGATCAGGCCCGACAGGCCGACGATGTCCGCGCCCTCGACCTTGGCACGCGCCAGGATCTCGTGGCAGGGCACCATCACGCCCATGTTGATGACCTCGAAGTTGTTGCACTGGAGCACGACGGTGACGATGTTCTTGCCGATGTCGTGCACGTCGCCCTTGACGGTGGCAATCACGATCTTGCCCTTGGCACGCACGTCCTCGCCGGCCGCTTCCTGCTGGCGCTTTTCCTCCTCGATATAGGGAATCAGGTGCGCCACCGCCTGCTTCATCACACGGGCGCTCTTCACCACCTGCGGCAGGAACATCTTGCCGGCGCCGAACAGGTCACCGACGATGTTCATGCCGTCCATCAGCGGGCCTTCGATGACGTGCAGCGGGCGCCCCCCCTTGGCCAGCACGGCGCGGTAGGCCTCTTCCGTGTCGTCGGTGATGAAGTCGGTGATGCCGTGCACCAGCGCGTGGCTCAGGCGCTGCTCGACCGTGCCGCCGCGCCATTCGTTCTTCTTGCTGTCGTCCTTGGCAGCGCCCTTGGCGCTCTCGGCAATCTCCACCAGCCGCTCGCCGGCATCGGGTCGGCGGTTGAGCACCACGTCCTCCACCCGCTCGCGCAGCACCGGCTCCACCTCGTCATAGACGCCCACCATGCCGGCGTTGACGATGCCCATGTCCATGCCGGCCTGGATCGCGTGGTACAGGAACACGGTGTGGATGGCTTCGCGCACCGGGTCGTTGCCACGGAAGCTGAAGGAAACGTTGGACACGCCGCCCGAGACCTTGGCGCCCGGCAGGTGCTGCTTGATCCAGCGCGTGGCCTCGATGAAGTCCACCGCGTAGTTGTTGTGCTCCTCGATGCCGGTAGCAATGGCGAAGATGTTGGGGTCAAAGATGATGTCTTCCGCCGGGAAGTCCACCTCATCGACCAGGATGCGGTAGGCCCGCTCGCAGATCTCAATCTTGCGCGCGTAGGTATCGGCCTGGCCTTTATCGTCGAAGGCCATCACCACGGCGGCGGCGCCGTAACGCTTGATGAGCTTGGCCTGGCGCTTGAACTCGTCCACGCCTTCTTTCATCGAGATCGAGTTCACGATGCCCTTGCCCTGGATGCAACGCAGCCCGGCCTCGATCACATCCCACTTGGAGGAGTCGATCATGATGGGCACACGCGCGATGTCGGGCTCGCTGGCGATCAGGTTGAGGAAGCGCACCATGGCGGCCTTGCTGTCGAGCATGGCCTCGTCCATGTTGATGTCGATCACTTGCGCGCCGTTCTCCACCTGCTGGCGCGCCACCGCCAGCGCCTCCTCGAACTGGCCGTTGAGGATCATGCGGGCAAAGGCCTTGGAGCCCGTCACGTTGGTGCGCTCGCCAATGTTGACGAACAGCGAGCCGGCGCCAATGAGCACCGGCTCCAGGCCGGACAGCTTCATGGGGGGAATGGAGATTTCGGACATGCGTCTCACCTGGGGTATTCAAAACAGGTGAGCGCCGTTGGGACATCCAAGCCTGACGGCACGACCGGCCGCTGCAACGCTCCTTGGATCGCTCAATTTTAGCGGCCTCGCGCAAAGCCTGCTGAACTGCGCCGAAATAACCCTGGTCTCGGGAAAACCCTCGTTTCATTCCCGAAGTGCTGGCGCAAGATGGCCGCCTTGTCGACGTTCCGGATACTGAATCACTCGCGCGATGCGGGCGAAGTTCCTCGGCGCGTCAACCCGGGTTTTTGTCCGCGGCCGCGGACCCTTTTGGGAGCACTGCATGATCAACCTGACCATTAACAACCAGCCGGCGTCGCTGGACGCCAGTCCGGACACACCCCTGCTCTGGGTCTTGCGAGAGCAGCTCAACCTGACCGGCACCAAGTTCGGCTGCGGCATTGCCCAGTGCGGTGCCTGCACGGTGCATGTGGACGGTGAGCCGGTGCGCTCCTGCTCGGTTCCGGTCTCGGCCGTGAGTGGCCGCAAGGTCACCACCGTTGAAGGTCTGATGCAGACCCGTACCGGCAAGGCGCTGGAAGCCGCCTGGAACAAGGCACAGGCACCGCAGTGCGGCTACTGCCAGTCCGGCCAGCTGATGACGGCCGCCAACCTGCTCGACAAGGCCAAGAAGACGCTGACGCGCACCGACATCCTGCAAGCCATGAGCGGTCACCTGTGCCGCTGCGGCACCTACAACCAGATCGCCAGCGCCGTGTCGACCGCGCAGAAAACCTTGTCCGGGAGCAAAGCATGAGCCACACCACTGAACTCACCCGCCGCTCCTTCCTGGTCGGCTCGGGCGCACTGACGCTCGGTGTTTCCTTCGGCCTCGGCACTGCCGAACTGGCCCAGGCCCAAGGGGCGGCCGGCTTCAACCCCAACGGCTGGGTGCACTTCGGCACGGACGGCAGCGTGACGCTGATGTCACCGGCCTCCGAGATGGGCCAGGGCACCATGACCGCCATGCCCATGCTGCTGGCCGAGGAACTGGACCTCGACTGGAGCCGTGTCAAGGTGGAGCAGGCACCGTCCAACGCCAAGATCTTCGGCAACCCGCGCTTCGGCGGCGGCATGACCACCGGCGCGTCACGCACGGTACAGGGCTATTACGAGCCGATCCGCCTAGCCGGCCAGCAGGTGCGCCAGGTGTTGCTGGCCGCGGCGGCCCAGCAGCTGCAGGTCCCGGTGGCCGAGCTGCGCACCGAGCGCGCCCAGGTGATCCACAACGCGAGCGGCCGTCGGCTGAGCTATGCGCAGATCGCGCAGACGGCGCAGGTACCGGCCGAGTTGCCCAAGGTGGACAAGTCCATGCTCAAGCCCATGAGCCAGTTCAAGATCATCGGTACCGACCTGGCCCGTGTGGACGTGGCGTCCAAGTCCAACGGCACGGCCAAGTACGGCATCGACCAGCGTCTGCCAGGCATGCTGTGGGCATCCATCCTGCGCGCGCCGGTGCACGGGGAGACGGTGGTCAGCGTCGACGACGCGGCCGCCCTCGCGGTCGGTGGCGTCAAGCGCGTCGTGCGACTGCCCTACGGTGTGGCGGTGGTGGCGGACTCCTTTCCTACGGCACGCAAGGCACGCGACCTGTTGAAGGTCGAATGGACGCAGACTTCCAAGGCCCGCCAGTTCGACTCCGATAAGGTACTGGCCGAGTACGTCACGCGCGCCAGGAACCTGGACGACAAGGGCATCGATTACATCAAGCACGGTGATGCCGCCAAGGGCCTGGCGAGCGCCGCCAAGACCTTCTCCGCCACCTACACCTCGGAGCTCGTGACGCACATCTGCATGGAGCCGATGAACTGCACCGCCAAGGTGGACGGCGACAAGATCGAGATCTGGGCGCCGTCGCAGTCGGCCTCCTTCATCATGGGCGCCGTGGGCGCCGTCGGCGGCTTCAAGCCGGAGAACATCAAGGTCAACCTCACGCTGCTCGGCGGTGGCTTCGGCCGCCGGGTCGAGCCGGACTACGCGCTGGACGCGGCGCTCGTAGCCAAGGCCATGCCGGGCACGCCGATCCAGGTCATCTGGACCCGCGAGGACGACATCACGCACGACAAGTACCGCCCGATGACCGGCCAGCACCTGATCGCCGGCGTCGATGCCCAGGGCCGTCTGGTTGCCCTGCAGCACCGCGTGGTGTCCGAGGGCATCTACGCCCGCGTCATCCCGGCGGCCTACAAGGCTTCGGGCGGCAAGGATGCACCGGTGGTCGAGGGCAGCGAGATCACCTACGGCGTACCCGACCATCAGGTGCAGTTCATGATCGAGGAGCGCGGTGTGCAAGCCGGTTTCTGGCGCGCCGTCGGCCCGGGCTACATCAAGTTCGCGATCGAGACCCTGATTGACGAAGTGGCCCGTGGCGTGGGCCAGGACCCGCTGGCTTACCGCCTGCAGCTGCTGGAGAAGAACCCGCGCGGTGCCGCCGTGCTCAAGCAGGTGGGCCAGATGGCTGGCTGGGGCAAGCGGCTGCCAGCCGGGCGCGCCATGGGCCTGGCGTACTCCGACGCCTGGAACACTTACATCGGCATGGTGGCCGAGGTTTCGATGAAGGACGGCAAGCCGGTGGTGCACCGGGTCTGGGCGGCGGTTGACTGCGGCCATGCCATCCAGCCGCGCAACATCCAGGCGCAGGTGGAGGGCTCGGTGATCTTCGGTCTGTCGGCCGCGCTGCACGAGAAGATCACGCTGAAGAACGGCCAACCGCAGGAAACCAATCTGAACAGCTACCGCATCCTGCGTGCCAATGAGACCCCGCAGGTGACGGTGAAGGTCATGCCGACCGACAACCACCCGGGCGGCATGGGCGAAGTCGGCCTGCCGCCGCTGGCGCCCGCCGTGGCCAACGCCGTAGCCACGCTGACCGGCAAGCGCCTGCGCAGCCTGCCGTTCACGACGGTGTGATGCGGCTCGGGGCTCGGCATGGCCGGGCCCCTTGGTATTTCAGCCCGGCAGCGGATGCAGCGTGACCACACGCTGGCGCTGCCGGGCTTTTTCTTGCGTCTGCACCGCCCGCGCCCGCAGCTGGCCACAGCCGCCCTCCACGTCCTGCCCGGCCGACTGCCGCAGCTTGGTCAGGATGCCGCGCTGGTGCAACCGGCGCGCCAGCGCGTCAGCCGCTTCCCACGATGGCCGGCGGTAAGGCAGGCCTGCCACCGCGTTGTAGGGGATCAGGTTGAGGATGGCGTACTTGCCGTGCAGCAGCCGCACCAGGCCCTCGACCTCCTCGTCCGTGTCGTTGATGCCTTCCAGCAGCGTCCACTGGTACTGGATCGGATAGGCGCTGGCACGCGCATAGCGCTCGGCCGCTGTCACCAGCTCGTCCGGTGTGAGCTGGGGCGCCCGCGGCAGCAGCTGTGCACGCAGCTCGGCACGCGTGGTGTGCAGCGAGATCGCCAGTGCCGGTCGCACCGCGCCCTCCTCACGTGCCAGCAGGGCGTGGAACACCCGCGCGTCACCCACAGTGGAGAACACCAGGTTCTTGTGGCCGATGTTGCCGGCCGTGCCCAGCAGGTCGATAGCGTCCAGCACGCTGTCCAGGTTGTGCGCCGGCTCGCCCATGCCCATGAACACCACGCGCTTGACCGGGCGGTGCCGGCGCGCCAACGCCACCTGCGCCACGATCTCGGCACTGCCGAGTTGGCGCACCAGCCCGGTGGTGCCGGTCATGCAGAACACGCACCCCACGGCGCAGCCCACCTGGGTCGAGACGCACAACGCCGGGATGCGGCCCGGCGGCATGTGCACGCTCTCGACCAGCTGCCCGTCGGCCAGCGCCACCACACGGCGCAGCGAACCGTCCTCGCCCGGGTGCTCCGAATGCACCGTGGCCAGCGCCGCCAGCTCGCGTTCAATGCCGGGCAGCGCCTGCCGCAGCGGCGTGGGCAGGAAATTCTCGATCGGCCGACTGCCATGCGTCTGCGGCAGGGCCTGCGACCACAGGCGCAGCACGCGGTGCTGGTGACGGGGGTTGGCGCCGAGCGCGCGCAGGCGCTGGCGCAGATCTTCGATGTGCATGGTGCGTGATTGTCCTCTGGGCCTGCCGGACGCGGCTCAGCTCAGCAGCTCGATCTCGCCGTAATGCAGGCGCAAGGCGCCGCGCGCCTCCAGCTGCTTGAGGGCCTTGTTGACACTTTGGCGGCTCACGCCCAGCATGCGCGCCAGCACCTCCTGCGCCACACGGACGCGGCGCCGCGCCACGTCGCGGCTGCCGTAGCCCTGAGCCAGCAGCTGCAGACGCCGCAGCACGCGCTCTTCCAGCGGTAACAGGGCCAATTCCTCAAGGACCACAAACGCGACCCGCAGCTTGCGGCAGGCCAGGCGCGCCATGTCCCGCCAGTGGGCGGGATGGGCGTCCAGCCAAGCCAGCAGAGCCGCGCGCGGCACCACCAGCACCTGGCTGGCCACGTCGGCCACGGCGTCGTGGGTACGGGGCAGGCCATCAATGATCGAGATTTCGCCAAACCACTGGTAAGGCTCCAGGTAGGCCAGCACCGCCGCCTGGCCTTCGGCATCGTGGGCGCCGATGCGCAGTGCACCGGCTGCCACACAGCACAGGCCGTCGGCATCCCCACCGCGCGCGAACAACGGCTCGCCCGGCACCAGCTGGCGCCAACGCGCCAGCATCAGCAATTGCTGCTGCAGTATGTCCGGGCAGGCCGCAAACCAGTCGTCGGTCTGCAAGGCAGCCTGCAGGGCAGCGGGTGCGTGGGTTGACAGGTCCATCGTGGGCAGCAGGGGTTGGAGCATCCGCCGCCAACACCGGGCCGAGGCGGCTTTGTCGGAATTCTGACAGACAGCCCGCGCCGGGCGCGGCATCCTTGGGGAACCGTAAAGGAGACCTCATGGACCAAGCCACCCATCTGCTGGTGCAGTACGCCCGCTACCACCGCGATCCGCGCAACATTGCCACCCATTACGTGGGCATTCCGCTCATCGTCTTTGCGATCGGCGCGCTGCTGGCGCGTGTGCAGTTCAACGTCGCCACCGTGGCCGTCGGCCTTGACGGCGTGGCCTACCTGCTGGCTGCCCTGTGGTACCTGCGCCAAGGGCAGCGGCCGCTCGCCTTGGTCACACTCGCGCTCATCGGCGCGCTGCTCATGCTGGCGCACCCGCTGGCGCAGGCGCCGCTGGCCACCTGGCTGTCGGTCGCGCTGGGCAGCTTTGTGGTGGGCTGGGTCTTCCAGTTTGTCGGCCACTACTGGGAGGGCCGCAAACCCGCCTTCGTGGATGACCTGCGCGGCCTGCTCGTCGGGCCCATGTTCGTCGTGGCCGAGGTCGGGTTCGCACTCGGCCAGGGCCGAGCCCTGCACCAGCACATCGTGCAACAAGCCGGCCCGGCGGCACGCCAAACGCCCCGCGCAACCCACAACGCGTAACCGACGCCCCCGACACAACACCACTCGCCCACTCTAATCATGAACGCCTCTACCTTCCGCTCCGCCAGCCGCGCGCTGGCCTTGGCCGGCCTGGCGCTGGTCGTGTGCTTTGCCGCCGCCTGGTGGAGCCGCGACCTGGCCTTGTTTTCACTCACGCCGCCCGGTGGTGGCCCGGCCGACGTGGCCGAGGCACTGCGCCAGGACCTGCACCTCACCTTCTTCACCATCTGGGCTTCACTGCTGCTGGCCACGCCGGCGCTGGCGCTGTTCCCCGCCGTCCGGCAGTCGGCCCGCGCCTTCCAGGCATGGCGCATCTTCTGGACCGCGTCGCTGCTGGTGTTTGCCGTGCACTTCTACTGGGCTACCGTGGTCATCTTCGGCAACGATTGGCAACGCATCCTCAACACGCCACGCGTGAGCGCCCCCCGGCTCGACACGGTGTTTGCCTTCTGGTGGGTGGTCGACGTGGTGCTGGCCTGGGCCACACGCAACGACGCCGCCTGGGTACGCCTGCAGCGCGCTGGGGTGCACCTGCTGGCCTTCGTGCTCTTCTTCATGGGCGCCGCGCGCGAAGGCGAACTGGTGGCCTCGCGGGCGCTGGGTTGGTCCATGGCGGTGGTGGCGGGCGCCGGGCTCGTGCGCTGGCTGGTACGCCGCCGAGCGCGTACTACCATCTGACTTCCGCAACCCTGCCGCAGGTCATCCCATGCACATCATCGCCACCGTCCTGTCCTTGCTCGTCTGCGCCATCCATGTCTACATCCTGGTGCTGGAAATGTTCCTCTGGGACCAGCCCCGGGGCATGAAGGCGTTCGGCCTGGCGCCCGACTTCGCCAAGGCCACCAAGGTACTGGCGGCCAACCAGGGCCTGTACAACGGCTTTCTCGCCGCCGGCATCGCCTGGGCACTGGTTGCCGGCCAACGCGAGGCCCTGCTGTTCGTGCTGGGCTGCGTGGCGGTGGCCGGCCTCTATGGCGCAGCCACCGCCAGCCGCAAGATTCTGCTGATCCAGACCGTACCGGCCGCGGCAGCCATGGCAGCTGTCTGGCTGCTGGGCTGACGCGCCCGTTCGGGTGGTGCGCCCTCAGGTGTTGGGTGCCGTCTTGGCGCTCCAGACCATGGTGATGGCCAGGATGCCCAGCACCACCGCCAGCGACACCGCCACCGGGATCTTGAAGATGTCGATCAGCATCATCTTGGTGCCGATGAAGACTAGGATCACAGCCAGCCCATAGTTGAGCAGGTGGAAACGGCTGGCCGCGGCCTGCAGCAGGAAGAACATGGCGCGCAAGCCCAGGATGGCGAACACATTGCTGGTGAGCACGATGAACGGGTCCTGCGTGATGGCGAAGATGGCCGGAATCGAGTCGACCGCAAAGATCACGTCGGTCAGGCCAACCATGGCCACCACCATCAACAAGGGCGTGGCAATGCGCCGGCCGTTCTCGATGGTCCAGAACTTCTCGCCGTCGAAGTCACGGCTGACCGGCATCACGCGACGCAGCAGCTTGAGCGCGGGGTTGTCGTCCAGACTGCTTTCCTTGCCGGCGGCCCACCACATCTTGACGCCGGTGAGGATGAGAAAGGCGCCGAACAGATACAGCACCCAGTGGAACTGGGCCAGCAGCCAGCCACCGACCAGGATCATGATCGTGCGCAGCACGATGGCGCCGACGATGCCGATCATCAACACCCGCTTCTGGTAAGCGGCCGGCACGGCAAAGTAGGTGAAGATGAGTAGGAAGACAAAGATATTGTCGACCGCCAGGCTCTTCTCGATCAGGTAGCCGGTCAGGAACTCCAGCGATTTCTCATTCGCCATGTCGGTCGAGCCGGTTTCATTTTTGATGGCCCACCACAACAGGCCGTTGAAGACGAAGCTCAGGGCCACCCAGATGAGCGACCAGTTCAGCGCCTCCTTCACGCCCACCGCGTGGGAGCCCTGCTTCTTGAGCACGACGAAATCGACGAACAACGCCGCCAGGACGAAGGCGACGAAAACCAACCACAGCCACAGTGGCGCGATGCTTTGCATAAATAGACCTCTCTTGCAGTGTAATTAAACACCCGCAAGGTCTGGTCATGTCCACTTCTTGTCAGCGGACCGCCGGCGCCGGCTGTTCGACACAGCGTATTGACGGCGCGGGCCCCAGCGCACGTTGAGATGCGGTGGGTTGACTACTCCCCTTGATGGGAGCCCTCATTGTGCTATCAGCGGCAAATCCCCTGCAATTCTGGGGATAGGCGGCTTCAGGCGGCCTCGCGGTAGAACGGGCCGCGACCCAGGGCGCGCGTGGCCAGCGGGGCCACGGCGTCGTGGATGGCGCCGATGTGCTCCGGCGTGGTGCCGCAACAACCACCGACGATGTTGACCAGCCCCTCGGCCGCAAACTCCTTGAGCAAGCGCGAGGTAACCTCCGGCGTCTCGTCGAAACCGGTCTCACTCATCGGGTTGGGCAGACCGGCATTCGGGTAGCAGCTGATGAAGGTATCGGGCGCAGCCTTGGCCAACTCCTGGATGTAGGGCCGCATCAGCGCTGCACCGAGCGCACAGTTCAGGCCCACGGCCAGCGGTTGCGCGTGGCGCACGCTGTGCCAGAAGGCGGTGACAGTCTGGCCGCTCAGGATGCGGCCGGACGCGTCGGTCACGGTACCGCTGATGATGAGGGGCAGGCGTTCGCCGGAGGCCTCGAAATACTCGTCGATCGCGAACAACGCCGCCTTGGCGTTGAGCGTGTCGAAGATGGTCTCCACCAGCAGCACGTCGGCGCCGCCCTCCACCAGTGCCGCCACCTGCTCGTAATAGGCGGCGCGCAGCTCTTCGAAGGTGATGTTGCGCGCACCGGGGTCGTTCACGTCCGGGCTGATGCTGGCAGTCTTGGGCGTGGGGCCCAAGGCGCCGGCGACGAAGCGCGGATGGTCGGGCGTGCTGAACTTGTCACAGGCGGCACGCGCCAGCTTGGCCGATTCGAGGTTCATCTCGCGCGCCAGGTGTGCCATGTCGTAGTCCGCCTGGGCCACGCTGGTGGCGCCGAAGGTGTTGGTCTCGATCAGGTCGGCCCCGGCGGCCAAGTAACCTTCATGGATGTCGCGGATGATGTCGGGCCGCGTGAGCGACAACAGCTCGTTGTTGCCTTTGACGTCCTTGGGGAAGTCCTTGAAGCGCTCACCGCGGTACTGCGCCTCGGTCAGCTTGAAACGCTGGATCATGGTGCCCATGGCGCCGTCGAGGATGGCGATGCGGCGGGCCAGGATACCGGGCAGGGTTTGGGCGCGGGTGTAGTGGATCGGCTTCATAAGCCCTCCATTGTAGAAACCCGGCCTTAGCCGTGGGCACCGGCGGTCGATGCCCGCTGCAAAACCGGGACAATAACGGGCTATGAAACACCTGCTCCCCAAAGAGACCTGGGCGCTGCTGCAGCAAGAACCGGATGCGCTCTTCATCGACGTGCGCATGGAAATCGAATCGCTCTACGTGGGCCGCCCACCCGGCGTGGTCAACATTCCCTGGTACGAGTACCCGGAGCTGACGCCCGATCCGGCGGGCTTCGTGGCCGCGGTCGAGCGCGAGGCCGGCGGCGACAAGGACCGCACCGTCGTGCTGCTGTGTCGCAGCGGCAAGCGCACGCTGGACGCCGGCCTGGCCTTGCAAGCCGCCGGTTTCACCAAGCTGGTCAACGTGCTGCACGGCTTCGAGGGCGACTTGGACGACAACTTCCAGCGCTCCACGCTCAATGGCTGGCGCTTCGACGGCCTGCCCTGGGAGCAGATGTAGTTTCAAGGCAAATCAGGTCTTGGGCTTCGCCGGTTCAACGCCGTCAGCTACGAATTCGATAGCAAATTTTGACTCCCCAAAATATCCTGCGCCAGGTCTTCGGCTACGAGGCCTTTCGCGGCCCGCAACAGTCCATCGTGGACCATGTGGTGGCCGGCGGCGACGCGCTGGTGCTCATGCCCACCGGCGGCGGCAAGTCGCTGTGCTACCAGATCCCGGCGATTGCACGCCAGCAGGCAGGGCACGGCACCACCATCGTGGTGTCGCCGCTGATTGCGCTGATGCACGACCAGGTTGGCGCCTTGCACGAAGCCGGCGTGGAAGCGGCCTTCCTCAACTCTAGCCTGAGTGGCGAGCAAGCTGCCGCGGTGGAGAAGCGCCTGCTGCGCGGCGAACTCACGCTGCTCTACGCCGCCCCCGAACGCGTCACCACGCCGCGTTTCCTGGCCCAGCTCGATGCGCTGGCCGAGCGTGGCCAGCTGGCGCTGTTCGCCATTGACGAAGCGCACTGCGTCAGCCAGTGGGGCCATGATTTCCGGCCCGAGTACCGCGCCCTGACGGTGCTGCACGAACGATACCCGGGCGTGCCGCGCATGGCGCTGACCGCCACCGCCGATGCGCTGACGCGTGCCGACATCGTGGAGCGGTTGCAGCTCGAAGAAGCGCGCCAGTTCGTCAGCAGCTTCGACCGCCCCAACATCCGCTACACCATCGTCGAGAAAAAGGACGCCACGACTCAGCTGCTGCGCTTCATCGAACGCGAGCACGAGGGGGATGCCGGCATCGTCTACTGCCAGTCGCGCCGCAAGGTCGAAGACATCGCGCAGACGCTGTGCGACGCCGGCCTGAAGGCGCTGCCCTACCACGCCGGGCTGGACGCGGCGGTGCGCCAGGCCAACCAGGACCGCTTCCTGCGCGAGGAAGGCCTGGTGAT
>JAYRLJ010000351.1:0-3298 GCA_041905305.1 Hylemonella sp.
GACTGCCGCGGCCTGGGCGCCCTGGCCGACTGGGGCCAGTTGCGCGGCGTGCGCGGCGAAGTGGCACGCATCCATGCGCCCGAAGTCTCCCTGAGCCGCCCCACCCGCCTGATCCACCCGCGCTACCCGATCTACATCGCGCCCAAGCAGGACCATGTGTTCGTCATCGGCGCCACCGAGATCGAAAGCAACGACCTCTCGCCACCCAGCGTGCGCTCCACGCTGGAACTGCTGAGCGCCGCCTACGCGGTGTACCCCGGCTTTGCCGAGGCACGCATCCTGGAGATCGCCACGCAATGCCGTCCCACGCTGCCGGACAACCTGCCGGCGATCCGTCAACTTGGGCCACGTACTCTGCAGGTCAACGGCCTGTACCGCCACGGTTTCATGATCTCGCCGGCGCTGCTCGATGTCGTGCTGGAGATGGTTCAGCAGCAGACCACTACACTGGCAAGTTCGCTGGCACTCCATCTGGAAACACTGCCAACCTGAGCCCTGACCCCATGAAAGTCTTCATCAACAAGCACGAACACGAGCTGGCTTCCGGCGCCACGCTGGCTGATGCCATTGCCGCCATCGAGGCGAAGCCACCGTTTGCCGCTGCGGTCAATACACAGTTCGTCCCCAGGACGCAGTACTCCGAACACCTGCTGAAAGATGGTGATCGCGTCGAAATCATCTTCCCCGTCACAGGTGGCTAAATCTATGTCCACGACCCAAGATCCCCTCATCCTCTACGGCGAAACCTTCCACAGCCGGCTGCTGCTCGGCACCTCGCGCTACCCGTCGCCGGCGGTGCTGGAGGCTGCTGTGCGGCTCGCCAAGCCAGCCATGCTGACCGCCTCGCTGCGCCGCCAGACGGCCGTTCCCGGCGAGAGCGGCAACCAGTTCTGGGAGCTGCTCAAGGCACTGAAGGTGCCGGTGCTGCCCAACACCGCCGGCTGCCACAGCGTGCAGGAAGCGATCACCACGGCGCAGATGGCGCGCGAGGTGTTCGAGACACCCTGGATCAAGCTCGAACTCATCGGCGACGACTACACGCTGCAACCCGACACCTTGAACCTGGTGGAGGCAGCCGACTGGTTGATCAAGAACGGCTTCAAGGTGCTGCCCTACACCACGGAGGACCTTGTGTTGTGCCAGCGCCTGGTCGACGTGGGGTGCCAGGCTGTCATGCCTTGGGCCGCCCCCATCGGCACCGGCAAGGGCCCCGTCAACCCGTACGCCATGCGCGTGCTGCGCGAAAGGCTGGATGTGCCGATGATCGTCGATGCCGGTCTCGGCCGTCCATCGCACGCCTGCATGGTCATGGAATGGGGCTATGACGGCGTGCTGCTCAACACGGCCGTCGCACTGGCGCAGGACCCGGTGGTCATGGCAGGTGCCTTTGCCGCGGCCACACAGGCCGGGCGCGACGCTTGGCGCTCCGGCGCCATGGCCGAGCAAGAAGCGGCTCAACCCTCCACGCCGGTGCTCGGCACGCCCTTCTGGCATCACGCGTAATCGACATGCTGCAACTGAACCAAGACGCGCAGGCCATCGTAGCCGCACACCAGAACCTCGCCCTGCCGGCCGTGGGCACGCCGTCCATGCACTACACGCGTGACGACGCGGTCTACCGCACCGCCAAGCAGGCCTGCCTGGCCCTGGGCTTCATCGAGATCGATGCCGAATGCCTCGCACTGGCCTGGCAGGCCATGGTGCAGCGTACCGGCCGCTTCGACCCACAAGCCTGGCCTGATGAGCCCGCCGACTTCGGCCTGCGCCCCTGGCCCCGCCATGACGCCTTCGCCCCCTGCCCCAAGGCGCTCGGCCTGTACGCCGTGCTGCCCAGCGCCGAGTGGGTGGGACGCATGGCGCGCGCGGGGGTACCGACCGTGCAGCTGCGCTTTAAGTCCGACGATGCCGCCGCCATTCAACGCGAAGTGCAGGCGGCGGTCGACGCGGTACGTGACACCGACGCGCTGCTGTTCATCAACGACCACTGGCACGAAGCCATTGCCGCCGGCGCCTACGGCGTCCACCTGGGTCAGGAAGACATGGAGGCCGCCGATTTCGCCGCCATCCGCGATGCAGGCCTGCGGCTGGGACTGTCCAGCCACGGCTACGCCGAAATGCTGCGCGCCGACCGCGTCAGCCCCAGCTACATCGCCATGGGCGCCGTCTTTCCGACCACGCTCAAACGCATGGCCACGGCACCGCAAGGTGCAGGGCGTCTGCACGCCTATGCGCGCCTGATGCATGACTACCCCTTGGTCGCCATTGGCGGCATCGATGCCGACAGGCTGAAGCAGGTCATGTCCAGCGGCGTCGGTTCCGTGGCGGTGGTACGTGCCATCACGGCGGCGACCGATCCGGAAGGTGCGGCCAGGCAACTGCAGGCACACATGGCCACGCTGACCACAAAAAAATCTCGTTGACTTGCGAGAGCAGGAAAAACCACGCTATAATTCAAGGCTTGATCCCCGATAGCTCAGTCGGTAGAGCGCCGGACTGTTAATCCGTAGGTCCCTGGTTCGAGCCCAGGTCGGGGAGCCAAAAAAATCGAAAGGCCTGCACACACGTGCAGGCCTTTTTCGTTGGTGCAATAACGCGACGGGCTCAATCTTTTTCGAACGGCAACTGCACGCCTTGCCGATACGCCTTGACCGTCTTGTCCTCAAGAACAAGCTTGACCAACTGGTCTTGGCACCCGGGCACCGTTTCAGCCGCACGGATCCGGATCACCATCTGGTTCGGCTCCTTCTCCTCGATGGAGACCGGCGCAGTCAAACTCGAGCAGGCATCTGGTCTTTTCTTGGAAGCATCGGGGTAATTTTTCCAGGAACCTCCGGCCTCATTCAATTCCAGCGACGAGCCGGTTAGGAACAGCCTGGGCTGTGGACCGATTTTCCATTTGCCAAAGAAAGGACTGGCGTCTTGCGCCAGGGCAGCGCCCACGGATACCACCATGGATGCTGCAACGACGAACTTGCTGAGATTGGGCATGAAAACTCTCTTTCTTTCCGCGCCGAAGAATGGCTGCAGTTCCAATATATTCCAAGCCCTTTCCGCATGTGTCAATTCGCGCGACGGCGCACGCTGTACTTGTCCTTTTCGCAACAACACCCCGTGCACGAGTCGCTTGAACTGAAACCACTTGCTCCGCAAGCCTCGCCTCTGACATGTCCCCGTCGCGATGTTGCCAAGTCAAATCGTCACCATCCGAAACTGCAATGAAAAAGGGCCTGATCTTGCGACCAGGCCCTTCTTCGGATTTGGTAGGACGTGCAGGATTCGAACCTGCGACCAACGGATT
>JAYRLJ010000352.1:0-3298 GCA_041905305.1 Hylemonella sp.
CGTCGGCCAAATAGCCCGACATGCGCACGTAGGCCGCATTGACTTCCCGCAGCCGGCCGTCGTCGCCCACGATCCAGAAGCCGTCGATGGCGGTTTCCAGCACGCGTTGCTGGCGCAGCTCGGCCTGGCTCTGTTCGGTGATGTTTTCGGCCACCGACACATAGCCGACGACTTGATCGCTGTCGTTGCGCAGCGGTGTTGCCGTGCGGTCCAGCACCAGTTCCTGGCCGCGACGATCGCGCGTGTGCACCAGGCCGCGCCAGACGTTTCCTGCTTGCAGTGTGCGGCGCATCTGCTCGGCCTGCTCAGGTTCCGTGGTCAGCGGCGCATGGAACAGGGAGAGCGCCATCCCGGGTGGTGGCTCCGCTGTGATGGCTTCCGAAGCCCTGTTGCGCCAGCGCACCTGGCCCTGCAGGTCCGTCACGACCACCGGCGAGGTGATGGAGGCCAGCGCCAGCGCCTGTGTTCGCAACGTGTCGTTGGCCTGCTGCAGTGATTGGGTCTGGCGCGCCAGCGCCTGATAGGGCCGACGCACGCTGACGACGAACATCGCGCGGTAGATCAGCCCATAGCAGATGAACTTGTACAGATGACCCAGCAGGTTGTGCGCATCGCTCACCACCTCGTACTGGGTCAGGAAGAGTTCGCTCAGCGCGGCGACGGCCGAGGCGCCGAAGATCAGGGGCAGGAATTCATCGTCCGAGCGCTGCGCCATGCGGTAGTAGCGCCAGGCTGCGAGGCCCAGCATGCTGGTGATCAGCCATTCCAACCAGCGCTTCAGCGGCGTCAGGCCCACGCCCTCGATGTAGGTGCGCGGCAGCGCCGCTTCATGAAAGAGCACTCCCCAGATGACGAGCCCGCACAGCCCCGCATAGACAGCCAGTACCCCCAGGCGCAGGCGCCGAGTCGGCACCGGCAGGTGCGGCATCAGGCTCACCGCGAGCAGTGTGGCGGCCACGATCAGGCGCGCGCTCAACCAGAAGGCGATGGCCTTTTCAACCGAGGCTGGTGTGACCAGTTCCGGCATGCCCTTGTAGGACAGCGCGTGGAAGAAGTCGAGCCAACCCGCTGCGAACAGGGCCACCGCAATCAGCAGCAGCGAGGAGGAATGCTCGCGCGTGCGGGTGTGCCAGACCGTGGCAAACACCAGGAAGGCAGCCGCAATGGCGATGAATTCCACCGCCGTGTGCAAGGGCAGGTAGTGGGCATGCGGCAGGTGCAGGGTGTGTAGCGGCAGCAACAAGGCCACGGCAGCCAGTACGGTGCAGACGGTGACCAGCAGCGCCTGCTGACGCAGCAGCCGGCGCTGCTGCGGACTGGGGGCCGAAGGAAGCGGCTCAGGCGTCATGGGGTGTGGCGGCAACGGGTTGGAAGCGCCGGGCTCGCCTAGGTGCCCAGGCCGAGCAGTCCAAGCAGCCGCACCGTGTCGATCGGTTTGGGCAGGCAGACTTCCGCGCCGGCTGCCAGCAGTTCGGCCTCGTTGTCCGGCGTGAGGTAACCGCTCATGGCGATGACGCGGACCTCGGTGTGCCCGGGAAGCAGTTTGATCTGGCGGCAGACTTCGCTGCCGCGGATGCCCGGCATCATGAGGTCGAGCAGCACCACGTCGGGCAAGAAGGTGTGGACCTTGCCGCCGGCTTCGAAGCCATTGTCGGCGACCTCCACCACCACGGCATGGTCACCGCCTTCCAGCAGCTCCTTGAGGAAACCCACCACGGCTCGGTCGTCATCGACGATCAGCACGCGCAGTGGCCCCTTGTTGCCGGCGGGGTTCCACTGGCGCGCAAAGCGTTCGACTTCTTCACGCCGGAAGCGGCGATGGCCGCCGGGCGTGACCTCCGCCTGCAGCAGTCCCTTTTGCGCCCAGCCACGCACCGTGACGGGGGACACCAACATCCACTCTGCGACCTCCTGGGGCGTCAGATAGGGCTTGTGCTTGAGTTCTTCGTTCATGTCGCCGGTCGAAGTCGCGGCTATGCGATTCGATCGATTCTAGAGGAGAGGGCGATTTCCAACCCGGCCGGGGGCCGTCGGGCCAGTTCGGCAGGGCAGGCCGGAACCGGCGGGCGTCCCGGTTCCGGCAGCGGTGCGTCAGCTCAGAACGATTCCCAATCGTCGGTGCCCGTCTTCTGCATGGTCGTGCTGGTCACGGGCTGCGGGGTCGTCGGGCTGATGCGAGCCACGTTGGTCGCGCGGCTTGGGCCGCGGCGCTCCACACCGTCATACGCCTTGCTGTCCATGTTGGCCGCGGGCGTGGAAGCCTGGACCGCGACCACCTGCGGTGCCCGCAAGCCATCCCCCGCCAGTTTGAACACGCTGACTGCCTGTACCAGTTCCTGGGCCTGGCTGTTCAGGCTGGAAGCCGCTGCCGCCATCTCTTCCACCAGGGCAGCGTTCTGCTGCGTGACTTGGTCCATTTGCTGCATGGCCTCGCCGATTTGCAGCACGCCCTGGCTCTGCTCCGAGCTGGCGGCGCTGATCTCGCCCATGATGTCCGTCACGCGGCGGATGCTGGTGACGACCTCGTTCATGGTGGTGCCGGCCTGATCGACCAGGGCTGAACCCTGCTCGACCCGCTCCACGCTGTCGGTGATGAGTTGCTTGATCTCCTTGGCGGCTTCCGCGGAACGGCCGGCCAGACTGCGCACTTCACCGGCCACGACGGCAAAGCCGCGGCCTTGTTCACCGGCGCGGGCTGCTTCCACCGCGGCGTTCAGCGCCAGGATGTTGGTCTGGAAGGCGATGCCGTCGATCACGCTGATGATGTCGTTGATCTTGCGGCTCGACTCGTTGATGCCCTTCATGGTGTCGACCACCTGGGCCACCACTTCGCCACCCTGCACCGCCACCGTGCTGGCGCTTTGCGCCAGCTGGTTGGCCTGACGGGCGTTGTCGGCGTTCTGTTTCACGGTGGAGCCCAGTTCTTCCATGGAAGCGGCAGTTTCTTCCAGCGAACTGGCCTGCTCTTCGGTACGGCCGGACAGGTCGTTGTTGCCTTGCGCAATCTGCGTGCTGGCCGAGGCCACCGCCTCCGAGCCGCCGCGCACGCGGGTGACCACCTGGGCCAGGCTGTCACGCATGGCTTTCATGGCGGCGAGCATGCTGGTGGTGTCGCCGGCGCGCAGTTCGACATTCACAGCCAGGTTGCCCGCTGCAATCTCGCGCGCCACGTTGGAGGCGTAGTCCGGTTCTCCGCCGAGCGCCCGGGTGATAGAACGGGTCAATGCCCACGCGACCGCTGCACCAACCACTGCGGCAATGACGGCAACAATGATCATCAACAGACCGGTCGAAGTCG
>JAYRLJ010000353.1:0-3298 GCA_041905305.1 Hylemonella sp.
AGGTGCTGCGCATAGCCCACTTGGTACTTCGCGGTCGGCGCGAATTCGGCCCGGTGCTCGGGTGGCTGGCCATCGCCGGTGGTCAGCGCGCTCGATGCCTTCGGCGCCGACTTCGGCGTCTTCAGCTTCGCCTCGAAGCCGTACTGCGTGCGATGCGCCTCGTCGGCCATCACGACGATGTTGTGGCGGTCGGAAAGCAGCGGGAACGTGTCCTCGTCTTCGCCCGGCATGAACTTCTGGATGGTGGCGAACACGATGCCGCCGCTCGGACGGTTGCCGAGCAGCGCGCGCAGTTCCTGCCGGGTGTTCGCCTGCACCGGCTGCTCACGCAACAGGTCCTGTGCCAGGCTGAACACGCCGAAGAGCTGGCCGTCCAGGTCGTTGCGGTCGGTGATGACGACGATGGTCGGGTTCTCCATCGCCGGCTCTTGCATCACGCGCGCCGCGAAGCTGGTCATCGTGATGCTCTTGCCGCTGCCCTGGGTGTGCCAGACCACGCCGCCCTTGCCGCGCAGCCGCGCATCGCTGTTCGGGCGCGAGGCGGTCACGACCTGTGCGATGGCCGCGCGCACCGCGTGGAACTGGTGATAGCCGGCGATCTTCTTGACGAGTTGGCCGTCGTCCTCGAAGAGCACGAAATAGCGAAGATAGTCGAGCAGGTAGGCCGGCGCCAGCGCGCCTCGCACCAGCGTCTGCAGTTCATGGAACTTGCCCAGCGGGTCGAGTGTGTTGCCGTCGATCGTGCGCCAGGCCATGAAGCGCTCGCTGTCGGCCGAGAGCGAGCCGAGCAGCGCCTCGCTGCCGTCTGACACCACCAGCACCTCGTTGGTCTGGAAGATGTCCGGGATCTGCGCCTTGTAGGTCTGGATCTGGTGGAAGGCCTTCCACACGTCGGCGTTCAGGTCGGCCGGGTTCTTCAGTTCGATCAGCACCAGCGGCAGGCCGTTGACGAACAACACGATGTCGGGCCGGCGCGTGTGGTGCGGCCCAGTGACGGAGAACTGATTGACAGCCAGCCACTCGTTGCGCGACGGGTCAGCCCAGTCCACCAAACGCACAAAGTCGCCGCGCGTTTCGCCGTCCTGCTGGTATTCCACCGGCACGCCGCCCACCAGCAGACGGTGGAAGTGGCGGTTGGCGGCCAGCAGCACCGGCGTGCCCAGGTCCAGCAGCTGTCGGATGGCATCTTCACGCGCCGCTGCGGGCACGGTCGGGTTCCGCGCGGCCACTGCGGAGCGCAAGCGCCCGAGCAGCAGCACCTGGCGGTAGTTGTCGCGCTCGGGGGCGTCGCCATCGGGCGCGATGTCCGGCCCATAGCGGTGTTGCCAGCCCACGTCGGCCAGCCACGCCAAGCACTCTTGTTCGAGCTGGTCCTCCGTCATGGGCTCCCTGCCAGCAGTTCGACGTAAGCAGCGTAGCTGAACAGGCGGTTCTTCTTCTGGCCGGTCAGCTCGCTCAGCATCCCCAGTTCGTGCAGCAGCTTCACCGCCGCAGTGGCCGTGGGGAAGGTGGTGTCCAACTTCTGCCGCGCCTGTTCGATGGTGAACCGCGGCATCAGAGGCAGCAGTTCGAACAGGCGCAGGGCCACCGCGCCGACGCGGGGCGCGGCCAGCAGGTGCTTACGGTCGGCGTTGATCAGGCTCGCCATCGCGACGATGCCGCGCTCGGCGTCCGTGGCCGCGGTCTCCACACCGTCGAGGAAGAAACCGACCCAACCTTCCCAGTCGCCTTCGGTGCGAACGGCCGACAGACGCCGGTAGTACTCGGCCTGGTGCTGCTTGAGGTAGCCGCTCAGGTAGACCAGCGGCTCGGGCAGCAGGCCCCACTGCTCCAGCAGCGCCGCGATCAGCAATCGGCCGATTCGCCCGTTGCCGTCCAAGAACGGGTGGATGGTCTCGAACTGCACGTGCACCAGGGCCACGCGCACGAGGGGTGGCAGCGCCGGCTCCGGGTCATGGATGAAGCGCTCCAGGTCGGCCAGCAGCCCTGGAACCTTGTCTGGTGGCGGCGGCACGAACGCGGCCCGGCCGGGCTGCGCGCCGCCGATCCAGTTCTGCGAGCGCCTGAGTTCGCCCGGCTGCTTTCCGGCGCCGCGTGCGCCGTCCAACAGCAGGCGATGGGCGTCGCACAGCAACCGCACCGAGATCGGCAGGCCGTCCTCGCTGCGCAGGTTGTCGCGCACGAGCCGGAAGGCGCGCAGGTAGTTGGTGACCTCTTCGACATCGGCCGTGTTCGTCAGCACCTGGCCGGCCTCGTCATCGAACAGGTCGGTCAGCGTGGCCTGGGTGCCCTCGATCTGCGAGGTGAGCAGCGCCTCCTTGCGGATGGCGCTGTAGAGCAACCAGTCCACCGAAGGCACGAGGCCGGCAACGCCACCCAGCCGGGCCAGGGCCATCTCGGCGCGGTGGTTGGTGGCCGTGTAGCTTTCGGCGGCCAGCGGCGGGTCGGCAGCCGGCAACGCGCGGGGCACGAACGCCTGCACCGCCTCGCCCAGCGTGGTGGTGGTGACGTAGGTGCCAGGTGTGCGCATCGTATGAAAGCTGGCTTGAGCAGCCGGCCATCATAATAAAGCGTTCTTTAATTTGTGGGGGACCTGCGAAAGCAGGCTTGTAGAGGCCTGAAGCGCCAGCGCCCGTACACTCTCGGGCCAAGTGGATCGGGGGTTCCTGGTTGGCGCTACGGCCTCGGTGGGTTCGCCGGGGCTCTTCGCTTTCTGGCCGACAAGCGCCAAGAGCACTTAGCAAGTGCGCTTAACAAGCTAAGAGCCAAGCCTTTGATTTGAAAGAGATTTCCGGAAACGGGCCAGCGTCAACCCCGATTGCTAAGCGGTCTGCTAAGCCGCCGCCCTCAGTGTGTAGACCCAGGTGCCACGCACCCGCTGCCGGTCCAGAAACCCATCGGGCTGGCTCCATTTCTTCAGGTAGCGCGACGCCTCAACCTGGGCCGACGCCGAGTTGCCCAGCCCCAGCAGTTCCCGCAGTTCGGCGTTCTCGATTTGCCGATGGTCGCGCAAATACTCGCGCACCATCTCCGCGTAGCGGATCGGGTTCAGGCCGCGAGTACGGGTGTAGGCGGCCTTGCCCTTCAGTTCCTTGGCCACGCCCTTGGACAGGTGGAACGTGGCGGCTGCCGTGTGGCCACGCCGCTCCAGCAAGCTCAGCGGCGGGAGGCACATCGGCTCCAGCACGCGCCGGGCGTCGTCCTTGCCGAGCTGCAGCACCTGGGCGGCCTGCCCGATGTCGATGAAGTCCTGTCCGAGCATTGCATCGAGCACCAGCAACTGGTCCAGCGCCACCTC
>JAYRLJ010000354.1:0-3294 GCA_041905305.1 Hylemonella sp.
GCTGCCCTCTGCGCTCAGCCCTTGCCCAGCACCGCCATGGCTCGCGCCACTTCATGTGCGCCCTGGGCGCTGCCGCTGCCGGGCACCATGTCGTTGCTGCGATCGGTCACCTGCGCCAGTTGGGCGGCGAGCGTGCTGTCGGCATCAGAGTCGAGGCCGATCCAGGCGCCTTGCGTCATGGTGATGTGCGCCGCCTCCACACTGCCGGCGCCGGCGCACAGCGTGGTGCGCGTGGGAGCACCCTCGCTGGCCAGCACCAGCATGGCCGGCACCACGGCCTCGGGCTGCAGCGCGCGCAGCACTTCGGGCGTCATGATGTCTTCGGTCATGCGCGTGGCCGCGGTGGGCGCCAGGCAGTTGACGCGGATGTCGTGCTTGGCGCCTTCGAGCGCCAGCGTCTGCATGAGCCCCACCAGCGCCAGCTTGGCGGCGCCGTAGTTGCTCTGGCCGAAGTTGCCATAGAGGCCGGTGGAAGACGTCGTCATGACGATGCGGCCGTACTTCTGCGCCGTCATGATGGGCCAGACGGCCTTGGTGCAGTGCACCGCGCCCATCAGGTGCACGTCCAGCACGAGGCGGAAGTCGGCCAGGTCCATCTTGGCGAAGGTCTTGTCGCGCAGGATGCCGGCGTTGTTGACCAGCACGTCCACCCGGCCCCAGGTGTCCATGGCCTGCTGCACCATGGCCTGCACGGCATCGAAGTCGGTCACCGAGGCGGCGTTGGCAATCGCCTCGCCGCCGGCCGCGCGGATTTCGTCGACCACCGCCTGCGCGGTCGTGGCGGAGCCGCCGGAGCCGTCACGCGCGCCGCCGAGGTCGTTGACCACCACTTTCGCGCCACGCTTGGCCAACGCCAATGCATGCTGCTTGCCCAGGCCACCACCAGCGCCGGTGACGATGGCCACACGGCCCTTGAAATCGATCATGCTGTCTCCTTGGAAATGCGGGTCTGCAATGCCGGCAAATCTTAAGCGACGCCGCGCGGCAGCGCGGTCGCATGACGGACACGGGGTTCAGCTGCCGGCGCGCTTGCGCAACCAGCGCATCAGGCCGCCCACCAAAGGAAGCTTTTCGTACAGCTCTTCGGCCGCGTCCCAGTAGTCGCGGTGGCTGCGGATGCGGCCGTCGGCGGCCAGCAGCAGGTGGCTGGCACCACGGATGACCTGCTCGCGCTGCGGGCTGAAGCGCTTGAAGCGGAAGCGGAAATCCCAGGTGAGCATCAACTGCTCGCCCTGCTGCACCCGGCCGGTGACGATGAAGCGCGGCTGGTGCAGGCTGTCGTACATGCGGCCGAAGATGGCGGCGATGGCCGGGATGCCGCGCACCTCGTGGAACGGGTCCTTGAAATACGCATCCTCGGTGTAGAACTCGGCGAAGCGCTGCACGCTGTCGGGCGTGAGGGTTTCGAAGAAGACAACGATGCGCTCGGCGGCGTGGCTCATGACAGGCGTGCGGTTCACAGACCGGTGAATTTTCGGACCAGCGGGAAGTACAGACGATAAGGCAACAGGCGCAGCAGCTTGAGCCAGCGTGTGAAGCGCTTGGGGTAATGGATCTCAAAGTCGCCGCGCGCCCAGCCGGCCAGCATGGCCTGCGCCGCCTGCTCCGGCGTGATCAGCGCCGGCATGCGGAACTCGTTCTGCGCCGTCAGCGGCGTCTCGACAAAGCCCGGGTTGACCACGCTCACGCCCAGCCCCAGCGGCTGCAGGTCGAGGTAGAGCGTTTCGGCCAGGTTGATCAGCGCCGCTTTGGTGGGACCATAGGCCAGGCTCTGCGGCAGGCCGCGAAAACCCGCCACGCTGCTGACCAGGCTGAGGTGACCGCGGCCGCGCGCACGCAGCGCGGGCAGCACGGCGTCGAGCAGGTACAGCGCGCCCAGGTAGTTGACGCGCTGGTGCGCCAGCATCTCCTGCAGGTCGTAGTCCTGCGCGCGTATCGCCTTGTAGTAGCCGGCGCAGTAGAGCACGAAGTCCAGCGGCTGGCGTGCCTCGATCTGCTGCATCGCAGCCTTCAGCTCGGCCACGTCGGTCACGTCCAGCGGCAGCGCCACGGCGCGCGGCTGCCCCTGGGCATCGCTGCCGGGGTGCTGCGCCACCCAGTCGGCCAGCGCCTGGGCATTGCGCGCCGAGACGAACACCGTGGCGCCCTGCGCATGCAGCGCCGAGGCAACGGCGCGGCCGATGCCGCTGGACGCGCCGACCACCCAGGCCGCCTTGCCGGCCCACTGCGAGAGCGGCGGATTGAAACTCATGGCGCGCGTTTCACGAAGGACAGCGTGACCTCGCCCAGCGTGATGCCGAACTTGCTCATGGTGGCGCGGTTGAGCATGACACGCTCGTCCATCAGATACATCCAGTCGTCGAACTGCACCTCGATGATGCGGCCGTCCACGGGCAGGCTCAGCGTGTAGGCCCAGTAGAAGGCATTGCCCTGCTCTTCGCCCTGCGCCACACCCACCACGTCGTCGGCACGGCCGCTGTAGCGGCCCTGGCCGTTGCTGCCGGGCTCGCGCTGCAGGCGCCAGATGCGTTTTTGCGTGCTGCCGTCGGAGTAGATGAAGTCTTCGTCCAGCACACCGATTTCGCGGCCCGGTTCACCCTGCCAGCGGCAGTTCATCACCACGGTGAAGCGCTTGACCACCTTGCCGCTGCGGTCGGTGAAGACGCCATAGGCGTCGAGCGTGCCGTTGAAGTAGCGCCGCAGGTCGAGCTGTGGTTTCTCGTTGGCGTAGTCCGCGATCTTGGGGGCCGAGCAGCCGGCCAGCAGGCTGGTGCCGAGCGCGGCCGAGCCGGCCAGCAGAAGACGTCGTTTCATGGGGTTCCTTTCAGACCATCGGGTCGGATGAAGAAGCGGTACAGCAAGCCGGCTGCGAGCAGCTTGAGGCCGCAGGGCAGCAGGCAGTAGGCGTAGCTCAGGGCCTGCAAGGCCTGCGGCTCGCGGGTGCCCGGCACATAGCCGGCCAGTGCCAGCAACGGCAACGCCAGGCCGGCGGCCAGCGCCAGGTTGAGCTTGGTGGCAAAGGCCCACCAGCCGAAGTAGGCACCTTGGGTCTGGCCCAGGTCGCCGGCGCGGCCGATCAGGCCGGCCAGCATGGCGCCCGGCAGCGCCAGATCGGCCCCCAGCGCCAGGCCCGACAGCATGCAGATGACGAGGAAGGGCCACGCATCGCCCGCGCCCAGCGTGGCGGCACCGACAAACACCACCACCGCCAACCCCATGCCAGCCAGCCAGCTGCGCGCCAGGCCGACGCGACGCACGCCGCGCAGCCACAGCGGCATGGACAGCGCGGCACAC
>JAYRLJ010000355.1:0-3271 GCA_041905305.1 Hylemonella sp.
CGGTGGGTGCATTGGCCGCTGTGGGTGGTGCGGGCCAGCTCAACTGGCAGCTCGCCACCGGTGCCTCGGCAGGTGAGATCGCCAGCGTGGCCAGTGAGGACTACGCGCCACTGCTTACGCTCAATGCGGGCTTGCCTGCCAGCGAGACCGATGCCATGAGCGTGCCGGTGACCGCCGTCAGCCAGCCGGAAAGGCTGACCGTGGGCGACTACGCCTATCTGGTTGATGCCAGCGGGGCCATCCGTGAAGCCGTCGCCGTCCTGGACTTCAATACCGCTGCGGCCACGGTTGACCTCGCACGCGGCGTACTCGACACCACACCGCAATCGCACCCGGTCGGAACCCGTCTCATCGGCGTGGGTGAGTGGCTGGCATCGGAAGGCGCGGAGCGCGCCCCGGGTGAATCGGTGTTCGTGGGAGCCATCCCGCGCACCTCAACCGATCAAGGCGATGCGGAGCTGGCCAGCAATGGCCAGCCGATGGTGCTGGCCGGGCGGCAGGCCTTGCCGTATCCACCGGGGCGCATCCGCCTCAATGGTCAGACCGAGCCTGCCGTGGTCGCCGGTGATCTCAGCATCGCGTGGGCCCATCGTGACCGCACCCAGCAGACCGCCTACCTCGTGCAGCAGGGCGAAGCCGACATCGGGCCAGAACCGGGGGTGAGCTACACGGTGCGCATCCGAGATCGCAACGACGCGCTGGTGCACACGGCGTCCGGCATCATCGGATCGAATTTCGAGTGGGACGTGGCGACGGCTGCGGCTGATGCCGGTGCGCTGGGCGACCACATCACGTTGGAACTCACCGCCGAGCGTGACGGGCTGGAAAGCTGGCAACCGCAGGTAAGGGGCATGGATCGCGCGGGTTACGGCCTGCGCTGGGGTCAGTATTGGGGAGGAGTCTGATGGAACCGCCAATAGAGCCACGTATAGATGTTCACCTGCTGACGCTGAACGAGCCTGCCGAATGGCGCGAGGCCTGCCTTGCCAGCCTCAAGGACGCACCGATCCAGTTGCACGTGCTGCCGGGTATCCCGGGCCGCATTGGCGAAGCGCGCGCTGCCGGTTACGTGCAGGGCAATTTGCCGCTGGTGTCCTTTGTCGATCCCGACGATCTGTACGAAGCCAGCGCCTTCACCCAACTGGCCGATGCGTTGGATGCCTGCCCGCAAGCCGTGATGGCCTACACCGATGAGGCATTGACGGACGAGGCTGGCCGGGACATCGCCGTGCGGCGTCTGGCCTACAGCCGCTGGCAGCACGCCAACAGCGCCAGCCACGTTCACGGCCTGATCGTGATGCGTCGGTCTGCCGTGGAAGTTGCACTTGCGGAAACCACCGACATCAACAACTTCGCCGACTGGCTGCTGACCCTGCTCGTGGCCAAGCGTGGTGGCGTGCTGTACCTGCCCATCGTCGGGCGTCATTGGCGACAGCACCCGCAGCAAAGCCACCGCACCGGCGACCCCGGCGCTGTCCAGCGCATACGTCAGACCATCGGCCAAGCCTCGAATCCCTGGAGATAAACCATGTCATCAACCGACCCGAACCTTGGGCTCAACTACGGCTGGACGCTCGGCGAAAGCGGCTGGGACACCGGCATGGATGCCAACCTCAAACGCCTCGGCGCAGTGGTCGGCCTGTCCGTGAAAGACCGCGACCTGACCACGCCCCCGGCCAGCCCCGTCAATGGCGACCGTTACCTCGTGCCTGCCGCCGCCACCGGCGTGTGGGCAGGTAAGACCAACCAGGTCGCGGTGCGCATCGATGGCATGTGGGAGTTCCATCCGCCCAAGGTGGGCTGGCTTTGCTACGTCGAGGACGAGGCCAAGCTCTCGGCTTACAAGTCCACCGGCTGGAGCGCTGGCATCGCCATCTGATTTTCATCCCGCCGCAACCAACTGAACCCGCCCACGAGGCGGGTTTTGCATTTCTGGAGACCCGCAATGACTGAACCCGAACAACAACCCGCAGCGCTCGTGGAGAACATGCTCTTGCTGCGCCGCGAGGACTTTGACGAACTGCTGGACCGCGCCGCTGAACGCGGTGCCGAGCGTGTACTGTCCCATCTCGGCCTGGAAAACGGCCACGCCGCGAAGGACATCCGCGAGCTGCGCGACCTGCTGGAAGCCTGGCGTGATGCCCGTCGCACGGCGTGGCAGACCACCGTCAAGGTCATCACCACCGGCATCCTGGCCGCGTTGCTGGTGGGGGCCGCCATCAAGTTGAAGCTGATGGGAGGCGCGCCATGACCACCACCCTTAAACTCTGCCTGCTCGACGACTGGCGAAAGATCGCCCGCCGCGCCTGGAGCGTCCGCCTGTCTATCGTCGCCGCCATCTTCACGGCGGCGGAAGTGGTGGTGCCGCTGTTCGGCGACGTGCTGCCGCGTGGCGTGTTCGTGCTGTTGGCCTTCAGCGCCAGCATCGGTGCGGCCATCGCCCGCTTGGTCGCGCAGCCGGAGATGCACCGATGATCCGGCCGCCGCAACGCCGGACAGTGGCCGCGCTCACGCTGTCCGCTGCAGCGCTGGTGGGCATCGTGCTGCACGAGGGCTACACCGACCGCGCAGTGATCCCCGTCAAGGGCGATGTGCCGACCATCGGCTTCGGTACCACCACCGGAGTGAAGCTGGGCGACACCACCACGCCGCCGAAGGCGCTGGCCCGGGCGCTCACCGATGTGCAGCAGTTCGAGGGTGCGTTGAAGCAATGCGTCACCGTGCCGCTGGCGCAGTACGAATACGACGCGCTGGTGAGTTTTTCCTACAACGTCGGCAGCCGCGCGTTCTGCCAATCCACGCTGGTCAGGAAACTCAATGCGGAGGACTACGCCGGGGCCTGCGCCGAACTGCTGCGCTGGCGCTTCTTCCAGGGGAAAGACTGCGCGCAGCCCGCCAACGCTCGGCTGTGCGGCGGGCTGGCCACACGGCGGCAGGCCGAGTACGGCCAATGCCTCGGGGAGGCGCCATGAACCTGATTCCGTGGCCTTACCGCTGGCTTGCCGTCGCTGCTCTGGCTGTTGCTCTGATTGGCTTCGGCTGGATCAAGGGCGCGGGCCACGTGCAAGCGCAGTGGGACGCCGCCGCCCAGCAACAAACCCTGAAGGTTGCCGCCGTCCGCCAGCGTCAGGCCGAGGCCACCGTCAAGGTCGTCACCCAGTACGTTGACCGCGTCCGCGTCGCCCGCGAGAAGGGCAACACCATCATCAAGGAGGTTCCCGTCTATGTGCCCGTTCAATCCGATGCTGCTTGCACTATCAACCGTGGTTTT
>JAYRLJ010000356.1:0-3259 GCA_041905305.1 Hylemonella sp.
GGCATGATGCATCCCGACAGGGGACCTCAGAGACTCACTTCGATCGAACAGCGGATCGGACGGGAGCCTTGGGCCGCCTATATCCAACGCTGCCCTTCGACGTGGTGCCGCTGCGGGTGCCGCCCATCACATCCCGCTTCTCGACGAGGAAGTCGATCAACGCACGAACCTTGGCCGGCATCTGCTCGCGCGTCGGCGCATAGAGGTAGAGGCCTGGGAATGCCTTGCACCAGGGCTGAAGCACCCGAACCAGGCGTCCGTCTTCGAGCCAGGGCCGCAACGCAGGTTCCAGGTGCTGCACCAGGCCCACGCCCTGCAGAGCGGCGCGGATCATGCCTTCGTCGTCGTTGGTGGTGATGCTGCCGTGGGGCTCGACCACGAATGCATGCCCGTCTGATCCGGAGTGGGAGAACTCCCAGCGGAAGATGGCGCCGCTGCTGGTCTGGCGATAGCGGATGCAGTTGTGGCGCGCCAGCTCGGCCGGTGACTGCGGTACGCCATGGCGCTTCAGGTAGGCCGGTGTTGCCGCAACTGCCATCTCCATGCGCGGTGTCACGGGCACCGCCATCATGTGTTCAGCCACGCTTTCACCGAAGCGGATGCCGGCATCGCAGCCCTCCGCCACGATGTTGGAGTAGCCGTCGTCCATCACCAGTTCAAGCTGCAGCTTGGGATTGGCCGCGAGGAACTCGCCCAGGTGCGGCTCCAGCACCAGCTTCGCCGCGACGCGCGACGTGTTGACCCGCAACAGACCCGAGGGCTCGCGCCCGGCTTCGCCCAATTCCTGCACCCCGCGCTCGATCTCAGCCAGCGCGGGCTGCAGTGTGTCCAGGAGATGCCGGCCCTCGTCCGTCAGCGACATGTCGCGCGTGGTCCGGTGCAGCAGGCGGCAGCCCAGCCGCTGTTCCAGCACCTTCAGGTTCTGTGACAGCGCAGCCCGGGTCACGCCCATCTCGGCAGCGGCTTTGGTGAAGCTGCCGTGGCGCGCCACACGGGCGAACCAGGCAAGGGGCGGCAAGAGAGCGGGCTCCATGATTGTCAATCCTGGCTAACGTCTGTGATCACGATTATGGGCTTCCGCAAGACCAATCGGATTCCTACAGTCCTGTCCATGCACTGAGACTTTCCCGGTGCAGCGACCCACCAACCAGGAGCACCCCATGCAATCCGTGACCTTCCAGAACCGCAACGGCCAGGGCATCACCATGGCGGCCGACATCCACACGCCTGCGGGCTTCGACGCGGCCAAGCGCTACCCGGCCATCGTCATCGCCCACCCGGGCGGCGGCGTGAAGGAGCAGGCCGCCGGCCTGTACGCCGCGCAACTCGCCGAGCAGGGTTTCGTGGCCATCGCCTTCGACGCCTCGTACCAGGGTGCGAGCGGCGGCGAGCCGCGCCAACTCGAGAATCCGTACATCCGCACCGAGGACGTGAGCGCGGTGATCGACTTCTTAACCACGCTGCCCTACGTCGACACCGATCGCATCGCCGCGATGGGCGTCTGTGCCGGTGGTGGCTACGCCGCCAACGCCGCCATCAACGACCGCCGAATCAAGGCCCTCGGCACGGTGAGCGCCGTCAACATCGGCGCCATGTTCCGCAATGGCTGGGACGGCAGCGTGAAGTCGCCCGACGCCATCGGCCTGCTGCAGTTCGGCTCGCAGGCCCGCACGAACGATGCACAGAAGGACGCAGCCAAGGTGGCTGAAGCCACGACGATTCCACTGGCGCCGATGCGCAAGGAAGACGCGCCGAATGCCGAGCTGGCCGAAGCTTGGGAGTACTACCACACGCCGCGGTGCCAGCACCCCAACGCGCCGGGCTACACCTATGCCCGCAACATGACCCAGCTCGTCACCTACGACGCCTACAACATGGCCGAGCACTTCCT
This sequence comes from Hylemonella sp., assembly GCA_041905305.1. GTDB lineage: Bacteria > Pseudomonadota > Gammaproteobacteria > Burkholderiales > Burkholderiaceae_C > Hylemonella. The sequence continues at coordinate 1,892 of JAYRLJ010000356.1, forward strand.
CACCCAGCCGGTGCTGATGGTGGTGGGCAGCCAGGCCGGCAGCAAGTGGATGAGCGAAGACCTCATCCGTCGCGCCGCCAGCAGCAACAAGACGCTGCATGTCGTCGAGGGCGGCAACCACATGTCGTTCTACGACGTGCCGCAGTACGTCGGCGCGGCCGTGGCGCAGCTGGTGCCGTTTTTCCGCCGCACGTTGGCCTGAAGCTGCCCGCTGAAGGACACCTCGTCATGACCAATCTCCTGATCCTCGGTGCGGCGGGCCAGATTGCGCAGTGGGCGGTGCGCCTGCTGGCCCAGCGCGACGACGTGCGCCTGACGCTCTTCGTGCGCGATGCTGCCAAGCTGGGCGGCATCCCACCCAATGCCGTGGTGGTCGAAGGCGACGCCACCGACCTCCAGGCCCTGCAGGCGGCGATGCACGGCCAGGACATGGTCTACGCCAACCTGTTCGGCGAGATGGACGTGCATGCGGCCAACATCGTTGCGGCGATGGAGTCCACGGGTGTGAAGCGCGTGGTTTTCGTCAGCTCGCTGGGCATCTACGACGAAGTGCCGGGTGCATTCGGCGAGTGGAACCGTCGCGAGATCGGCAGCTACCTGCCGCCTTACCGCCGCGCCGCCGACATCCTGGAAGCCTCGGGCCTGGACTACACCGTATTGCGCCCGGCCTGGCTGCAGGACCAGGACGAGATCAACTACGCCACGACGTCCAAGGGCGCGCCGTTCCAGGGCACCGAGGTTTCGCGCAAGAGCGTCGCCGCAGTCGTGGTGGCCATCGTCGATGACCCCCAGCGCTGGTCACGCGCCAACATCGGTATCCACAAACCTGGAACCGATGGCGACAAACCTGCGTTCATTTGATCGACATGGCCAGCATGCGGCCGTCGATCTGGCAGCGCGGCGCCTGGTCTCGGAGTCGCTCGGGCATTCCAGAACCCAGATCACATCGGCTGACTTGGGTTAGTCGCGCCGCGGCGCTGCACCATCATTGCCTGCCAGGCCAGTTGAAAAGTGATGCCAATAAAGCGACAATCGACGCCTTCAATGCATCAGTCACTGCCATCCCTGCTGTTTCCCGAGTACCGGCGCCGCGTGCTGGGCCTGCTGCTGCTTCGGCCGGACGAAGCCTTGCACGGCAGGGAGGTCGCCCGTCGCACCGGGCTGCCGGCCGGCACCATCACGCGCGAGCTGGGCAAGTTGGCCGAGGTGGGCCTGCTCAAGCGCGAGAAGCGTGGCAACCAGCAGGTCTACAGCGCCGATACAGACGGCCCCATCTACACCGAGCTGGCCAGCATCCTGCGCAAGACTTCGGGACTGGCGGATGTGCTGGTGCAGGCCCTCGCGCCGGCAGCGCACAAGCTGCGCGTG